>NZ_DKSP01000249.1:43224-55709 GCF_002472745.1 Sphingobacterium sp. UBA7253
GAAAATGGATTAATATATATAGGATTTAAAAAAATAGATTATTTCAACAGATCGGGATTATTATTGATTGCTTCCTGTGGATAACGTATCACATAACGAGGATCGTTCTGCTGCAGTGTTACCGTTCTGCCGAAACTACTGTGTGTGATCGCCGGTCTTGTCGTCCGTTTTAGATCATACCACCGTAATCCCTCTAGCGCCAGTTCACGCTTGCGTTCCAGCAGAACCGCATCTAGCAATTGCTCCTTTGACAAACCTGCGTCAGCCTTAGTTTCTTTGGCATAGGCATCTGCGGTAAATCTGTTTTTCTTTAAAGCAGACAGATATTTTAATGCTTCTGCTGTATTTCCCAGACGAACATAACATTCGGCCAACGTCAAATAAAGATCAGCATTTCTAAAACTCACATTAAAACGGTTGTCCCCACCTTTGAGGGATACATAATCGCCCCCACTTTTTTGGAAGTAACGACCTTTTCTCAAATCGCCTGCAGAATAACTGTCTAACAAGGCCGGTGAAATAAAGGAACTTGTACGTACTCCAGGAACAGATACTTTTTCCAAAGCCATAATCATCTCCGCTGATTCAAAATCATTCGGAAGTAGGCTTCCAGCAGCATTGAGATCAACCAATTTGTCATTTATAACCAAAGCTTTTTTAGCGGCATCAATTGCTTCTTGCCACTCACCGCGATATAAATGAACGCGTGAGGCCATGGCAAAAGCAGCGCGTTTGCTAAAGCGATAATTAACACCTTTTGCCTGATCATCCACAGTCAGTAAAGCTGTCCCTTTTCCCATATCAGCCAGGATCTGCGCATAAGACTCTCCAATGGTCACAGGTACAAAACGTTGTTCCAGGTCAATCTTTGTCGATAAAGGAACGCCCCGAAGCCCTGCATTACTCGCCGAATAGACCTCGCTGTAGAGATTTAATAACTCAAAATGAGCATAAGCACGCATCAGATAAGCTTCTCCTTTGATTTGGTCCACTGCTGCATTGCTAGCCAACTTTTCATCGATTGTACTAATGACCTGATTGGTATAAAAAATACTACTATAAAATGTCAGATAGGGATAAGCAATTGTTGTCGGATCAGGATTTTGATCGTTCCAAAGATAAATATCTTTGGTTCTAGCGGCATCAGTCGAACTTTCATCCAACAATAGCTCATCTGTCCGCAAGGACAAATAGGACTTATGTGCAGGAAAGTTTGCATAACTGCTTGTCATTAAACCTCTAAAATCACTTTCCGAAGTAGGGATAACCGTCCCTACCGGTTTTATATCTAAATATTTATCGCAGGAATTCAATGCACTGGCTGCCATGATCATTCCAAAATAAACTATCTTTTTCATGTTATAAATCAATTAAAAGAATTAAAAACTCGCTGACAGACCGAAGGCAAAAGACTTGCTGATCGGTTGTGCATAATAATTACCGTAAGTTTCAGGATCAAAATATCCGTCATAATTTGCTCCAAAGACAAATAGGTTACGTCCTTCTACATTCACGCGTAAATTGCTTGTACCAATTTTTTTACTTAATGCAGCAGGGAGTGTATAACCTAAACGAATGCTATTGATGCGGACATAGCTCATTTTCTTTGCCCAGATATCATAGAGATTGAATGATTTAATTGGATCATTGCTTTCCAACCAAGCATAGGCCATCCAGCGATCATTGAATTCAGAACTTATGCTTCCCAAAGCAGGCATATTACCACCCTCTTGCAGTGCCTTCAAAAGATCTGTTGTATAATTCTGACCACGGTCTACCAGAGCCGGATTATAAGTCGGTGTACGGCTTACCCAACGCTCCAAATTAAACACAGCAGAAATTGCGAGATCAAAATTAGCATAACGGAAACGGTTGGTCATTCCGCCGATAAACTTCGGATCTTTACTACCCTTGTATTTAAATTTAGAACGGTATTCTGCAGCGGTCATATCGGTTTGCGAAATATAACCTGGCAAAAACTCCGCCCATGGATCATATAATCCAAAAAACTGTTCAAAGCTCGAAACGGATCCATCCTGATTTCTGAACTGCATCACCCCATCTTTATCCAAACCAGCCGTTTCCAATACGTATAGGCCATTAATTGGACGCCCTTCCTGTGTTTCAAGCGCATAGGCTTTTGGATCAGCGAGTACTTTTAATAATTTATTACTATTGTGTGCAATATTAAAGTCCGTTGACCAGGAGAATTTATCCGTTTGGATCTGACGGCTTGATATCGTCAATTCCACGCCTTGGTTTCTTGCTGAGGCCCAATTAACTTTTACGTTTTGGAAACCGTTTTCCAAAGGTATTGCACTATAATCGATTAAGTCGGTACTCTTTCTGTTATAATAATCAACCGTAATATTTAATCTGTTTTTCCATAGGCCTAAATCAATCCCAGCATTATAAGATTGGGTCTTTTCCCAGCGAAGTTTATCATTAGCAGGCATCTCAACAAATACAGTTCCTTCATTATTTCCTGGCAACATGGTAATGTTATTATAAAAACCAACAATAAAAGGATAAGTATTGCGATCAATATTTCCTTGCGTACCGTAAGACGCGCGCACTCGGAGATCAGACAAAGCGGTTTTTCCTTTAATAAACTCTTCCTCTAGCACATTCCATGATCCCGAAACAGACCAAATCGGTAGAAAACGATATTTGGGATCAACACCAAACATATTAGAACCATCTTGTCGAATACTTGCATATACATTGTATTTCCGATCAAAAGTATAGGTCGCATTCCCATAGAACGAGGCATATGAGCTTTCTACAAATCCTTTTTTATACTGTACAAACCTTGAGTCATTTTGGTAGTTGCTATTTGGAAAAACAAGTGTTTGCGTCGTCAATGTTGCCGGATTGTACCCGAATCCCTTCGTTGTTACGATTTCACTCTTGCTCCGTCTCAGTTCCGTTCCTCCCATCAATTCCAGCTCATGGCGATCGTTCCAGGTTTTGTTGTACTTTAAATAAGTTTTCCAATTGTATTGGAAAACGCTATTATTGGAATTTTCTATTGTCCCACCAGTAGGCAAAAAATACTTATTTATCTTGCTGGCGGCATCGTAGTAGCGGGTCGCAGCACGCAATTTTCGGGTGTTATAACTTTCCTGATCTGCAAATTTTTCAGTTTTATTTTCATCAAATTGCAAACCAAGCTCTGTTCTCAGGGATAACTGTGGTAAAATAGCGTATTCCAAATAACTGATTGCTTTCAGTGCTTTATTTGTTAACGTGTATTTGGTATTATCGCGCTCTTCAATTGCGTTAAATGGGATATAAGTATCTCTTTCAAAGCCCTCGATATCTGGATCATAGTTAAATTTCCCAGATTGATCATAAACTGAAAGATATGGATTAACCGAACGCACATAATAACTTGGGTTCGTGAAAGCATCACGATCCTGAATCGGATTTTGTCTATTCGAAACTGATCCTAATATATTAATACCAGCTTTAAACCGATCGTTGATTGTAAAATCGTTATTTAATGTCAATGAATAACGACGAAGATCTACCGCTTTTGTAGCACCTTTTTCATCGTACAAACCTGTTGACAAATAATAGCGATGCCCATCATTACCGCCTGAAATAGACGCGGAATACTGTTGATTGACCGCCTGACGGTATAATTCATTCCCCCAATTCGTTTGTTGCGTGCGCAATTGACTGATCGACTGCTGTACTTCCGGTGACAAAGCTGCTAAACCACCGGTGCGATAAGCATCCAATGCATTTGCTTTATTTAGTATCCGCATAACAGCGCCCTTATCCGTACGATAATTGAGATCCGTACGATTGGCCATCAATAACTCAAAATTCACTTTTTCATTAGCATCCATCAGATTGAGTTTACCGAAATCCGGACGTTGCGTCACAAAGGTATTTGCTGACACCTGCAATTTTGCGGGACCAGATTTACCTCTTTTTGTGGTAATCACAATGACCCCATTTGCGGCCCGGGCACCATAAATTGAAGTCGCCGCAGCATCTTTTAAAACGGTAATATCGGCGATATCATCGGGATTGATGCCTGCAATAGGAAGATTTGTCAAGCTATTAAGATCATCTTTCTCTATTCGGTTTGGCATTGCCGTACCTTCAATCGGCAGTCCGTCAATCACCCATAAGGGATCTTGTGTGCCATTGAGTGATACAGTACCACGAATACGGATCTGTGGAGCACTATTGGGGCCGCCATTAAAATTGCTCAACTGCAAACCTGCCACCTGACCAGCAAGCATTTCATCGATCGATGCAACCCCCGTCTGTTTGATGTCCGCTACATTGATTTTATTGTAAGCCGTCGTATTCTTACGTTTTTTGATATCCGTATAACCTGTTACGATCACTTCATCCAAGGACTCACCACTTGGCTGAAGCAAGATTGTCTTATGATCCTGAAATACCGGCACCTGAATACGCTGGTACCCGACATAGCTAATCGTTACATACTTTAAATTACTAGGCACTTTTAAGCGAAATTCACCAGCCGCATCGGTCAATGAACCCAATGCCGACTGCTGCACCTGATTAGGTACACCGATATCTTCTGCTACTGCCGAACTTTCAACGACAACCGTCGCCCCCACGACCGGTTTTAACGTGACCGCATCCAAAACCTTTCCTTTCAGTTCCCTGGATTCCTGCGCATGCGCAACGTGCACACACATGAAGGTCAACGGTATTAAAAACTTATTCATTTTGGTAGATGTTAATATATTAGTTTAATTCTAAGGTATTTGCAATACGTAGTAAAAGATCCATGTAATGCGATTTTGTAGTCGCGTCACCTGTCCGCTGCTTTTGCTTCAACAACTGGTAGATCTCATATAGTTCAGCACGTTTATAGGTCAACATATCGGAAGTGCGTATCATACCAGTGACATGTACATTCCGAAGTCCCGTTTGTGAAGAGGATGCATGTTGTGGATGTAAACATAGATCAGGTTGTATCGCTTCAACTAGCTGCTCAATGCCTGCCAGCTTCTTCGCATTTAATTTCTCCATGGATTTGTTTGTAGATACCATCAGAACATCCACATAGTTTTGTTGTAGCATCCGTGTTTTAAGGTCCAACGATTGTCCACTGATGGTTTTAGCAAAGATCGTCTGACGTACAGAAGTTAGAAACTCAGGTGCACTCCATGCTTTTCTACTTCCAAAAAGATTTTCCATCTCAACCATACGCAGCAAACGTTCATCATTGACCAGTTTATACAACATGGCATACTGAAATTCACGTTGTAAGTTATAAGGAGCATACTCAAATGGTCCTATTGGAGAATCTTTCAATGGAAAAGTTTTTGCCATCAGCTCTGGGACGAACAACCACTCGGGCATGTAAAAGACATTCTTCTTGAGGTATTCCAAAGCACGTACTTGTTTGTCTGTTGGTACTGGACTATAGGCATCTTTTTGATCGCCCAAAACAGCATTTTCCAGGTATATTCCCCCGATATTATTTAAGACATGGTCAGCATACGCATACCATTGTCCGACTACACCCATATATAATTTACCGGCACGGTAGTAATCATCACCTACATTAGTGGTCCAGTTGATAATATTAGGCATCATACGACGCAGATTCCGCATGCCATATTCACCAGCTTTCATCGCGTCGTCACCAAGATCTTCCGATTGAGCCCGCGGATCAACGATATTTTTAGAATCTTGCTGTTCACCGTAATGGTAAATAGGATCATGTACATGGCTGTCAATTTCCTTTCTCAGCAAAGGAATTTCATCCCAAGGTTGCGTTTTGCCATACCAACGGTAAGCCCAGCCAATGGCATACTTGTCGTAAGCACCGATCACGGGAGTGATCTGTTCCACACCATCTTCGGGTTGTGCCACATAATTGAAACGAGCGTAATCCATAATTGAAGGAGCAGTCCCCCCCATTTTAGCGGTGAAGCTTTTACTACGCAATGAATCAACAGGAAAACTTGCCGAGGAGCCCATGTTATGCATAAGACCCAAGGTATGCCCAATTTCATGGGAAGAAACAAAGCGAATGGCATGTGCCATTTTTTCATCCGAAAACACATTGGATCGTACCGATGTATCTACTATACCTGTTTGTATACGCATCCAGCTATTTAAAATCGTCATGACGTTGTGCCACCAGATCACATCGGCTTCAAGGATCTCCCCCGAGCGCGGATCGACCACAGAAGGTCCCATGGCATTAGCCTGAGCAGATGCTGCGTAAACGATCGAGGATACATTGGCATCATCGGGATCAAATTTGACACTATCCGGCTGTTGTTTGGCCAGAATTGCATTTTTGAAACCAGCAGCTTCAAAGGCAACCTGCCAATCATGAACTCCATCGATGATCGCTTGTCGCCACTGTTTTGGTGTCGCCGGATCTAAATAAAAGACAATCGGTTTCTTTGGTTCGACCAACTCCCCTTTCAGATACCGCGCTTTATCTTCGTCACGCGGCTCTAAGCGCCAGCGATTGACCAGATTTTTCTTATCCAGTTCCTGTTGTTTATCATTAAAATACCAACGTGGTGAAGTAAAGAAACCTACTCTTGGATCTGCAAACCGCGCAACCATAGGATTTTCAGGCAGTTCGTAAAGATTACTTGTAATTTCTAAAGAAACCGGTACAGATTCATCACCTTCAGTGACCTTGGTAGAGAATACAGACTTCACAACGATATTATTCGCATAGGATTTAATGTCTTCAACGGTAGATATACTCGTTTTAGGTGAAGTTCCCAAACCCAAAGACGTAAACACATCCGTAAAGCTTTTTTCTGAACCGTCAAATACTTTATTGACTTTGATCACCACGGCACTTGAATCCTTTGAATAGCTTTCAATCTTAAACGATTCAATATAAGAAGGGCGATAATTATCATATACCGAAGCGGCTATTGCGTCACCCTTAGGTACTTCGACCTGCGGTTTAATCTCCGAAACCCACACTTCTTTTTTCTCTTTACGATGGGTAAAACGAATGACCTTATTTTCATAATTCATCCCTTTGTTTACCCCAGCCTCATTCAAGGCCAACGGTACAGAAGATAGCTTTTGGATCAACAATATATCTTGCCCCATCTTTTTCAATGGAATTTCAAAGTAGTAGTTGTTTTCTTTACGGATCACAGTAAACATTCCACTATCCACACGCGCATCTTTCAACAATTTGTCGTATGCAGCTGTAGAATCTTTCTTTGCCGTAGAATCTTTGGCAGAAGTAACCGTCTCTTTTTTTCTTAAACCTACGGTTTGCAATATAGAACAAGATTGCATTAGACCCGCCGAAAATAAAAGACCAATGGCTAGCTTAGTATAAGTGTTTTTCATCAAATAATTATTTTTGAGCTCGCTTTCAAAGGCATAAATGAGCTCGTGGCATTCTATTTGTTTTTCACTGGTGACGACGTAACATCAACCGAAAATCCATTATTGATCCTAAGCCTGTTTTAGCTTCGGATTTTGTATCAGAAAGTAATTGCATCTATTCCATGGAGGTCAATCATAAGTTGCACTTTATAAAGACCTTGGCATTTTATGGGATAAGATTAGGCTAATCACAAACTAAAACCGCTGGATTAAGAGCCAAATTTGTTAAAAATATTGTACAGAATAATACATAAAGGGATGAACACGTAGTTCAGAATGATGAACACGCACTATAAAAACATGAATACGCAGACACCTCCAATTTCATTATTCATATACAGCATTATGCGAGTGGTAATCGCACAATAAATTGCCCCGACTCTAACCCGAAATGAAAACCTGCCATGGCATAGTAATTATAGATGGATGACAAATATTTGAGCCCGTACCCCTCACCTTCAAGCTCTGCCCCCTGTCTGGGCTGCCAGTTGTTGCTAACCTCCAGCAGGTTGGTTTCGGGTATATAGATTAAATGAATAGTAAGCGGATTCTCTTTCGAAATGCGTGTATGCTTTATCGCATTCTCGATCAGCATTTGCAAACCCAAACGTGGAATTTTCTGTTCTAATAATTCTCTTGGAATATTTATATCCATATCCTGCAATGCCGCGCCGAACCGCACCTGCTGCAAAAAGAAATAGGCTTTGGCCAATTCCAGTTCCTCCCTTAGCGTAGACCATTCTGCCTCATCTGTACGCAACATTTTACGATAAACCTTGGTCATCTTTCCAATAAAAGACTTGGCCAGTTCATCGTCTTTTCCGATCAGGTACTGAAGCGACCCAAATGTATTGAATAGAAAATGTGGATTGATCTGTTGTCGCAATTGTACTAGACGCATCTGTGTATATTCATTTTTCTGCTTCAAAGCAAGCAATTTCAATTGTTGAATCTTGCGTCGCTCCATAACATTGAAATAGATCAATACCATCGCCACCAACATTAACCCCACACCGAGCAAGATACTATAGGTCAACAATTCCTGGATTTCTTCTTCGATACTCAACAAGAGAACATACACCTTGATTTCACCACCAACAAACAGAATGTTACAGGGATAGGAATTAACCATCACGTCCAGCTGCAGAAAATCTGACTGGACAATTTGCCCCTGTTTTGACACAGCGGCAGTATTTCTCTTTCCCCATTTTCGATTATCTGGAGAATATACACAGATGCCGCGGTCATCATAGATCTCAAAATAAGCCCGCCTTCCGAAATTGAGCTTCGAAAAATAAGCATTCAGCCTTTCGATATCCATATAGATATGATATAGCCGATGATTTATTGTTCGTGTCCGTAACAATGTTAGCATCCTATGGCTTATATAATCAGGTTGGCCTACCGGGATAATGACCAATAAGGAATCACCACTTTCCTTTGGATCAAACGTGGGTTGTTCCAATATTTTTTTCTCAGAAAGGTACAGATCCTGCTGTAGCAATTCCAATTGCTTTTTGACAAGAAACATATTCTCATCCGCAAAATCGATCAATATTCTTTTCTTAAGACGATCAACTTTATGATGGATAACACCGAGCAATCCCCCTCCTACCAGCAGCAGCAACAACAAACAGACAATTAGGATAATACTATTTTTCTGTTCGGCATTTTTAAATCGAAATTTCACGGCGCAAAAATACATCAAAATTTTCAAAGCTTTAGCAAACAAGTTCATAAGAAAGCTCTAACCCAGCCTTTTGTCAATGAAACACGACATATTCCAAGAGCTAACCAAAATAAATGGGGCATTTAATAAAGATTAATAATAATTTTCTGATTTTTGTAACCACAAAAAATTACAAAGTGTCAAAAGCAACATTTATAAAAGTTGTGAAACGTATCGCTATCGTTTTTACAAGCATCGTCGTACTACTCGTTATCAGCATATTATCTATTCCCTATATATTCGAAAATGAAGTAAATAGCAAGGTCAAATCACTCGTAAACGAGCATATTACTGGTGAGTTAAATTATTCAAAAGTAAGATTAACCTTCTTTGATCAATTCCCTTTGCTTACTGCATCGATGGATGATGTCTTACTAAAAGGGGCCGAGCCTTTTAAAAACGATACGCTGCTTGCCGCGAAAAAAGTCAGTTTTGGCGTGGACCTTATGAGTCTCCTCAAATCTAAAATTGTCATCGACAAGTTTATCGTGAACAACGGAAAGATCAACATCTTGGTTGATTCTTTGGGAAATGCCAATTATTCTATTTATAAATCCACCCCGTCAGATTCAACAAAAACACAAGATAATGCAGAAAGTAGCGCTTTGGCTTTTCAATTAATTAAACTTGAAAAAACAAATCTCCATTATGAAGACCGCTCCATTCCGCTTCAGATAGAGGCAAAAGATCTCGAATATGAGGGTAAGGGAGATCTGATGTCAAATATTTTTGACTTGAACACACGTGCAAAAATTGCATCCTTTTCATTTTCCTTTGACAATGAATTATATGTGGACAAAAAGTCGATCGATGCCAATTTGCTAACACGGATCAATACCAATACGTTATCCTTCGTATTCGAACGAAATGATATTAAAATAAATCAATTACCAGTTCGTTTCCGTGGATTGTTGTCTTTTATTTCCCATGGTTATCACCTAGATTTTAAATTAAAATCACAGGAAAGTACCTTGGCCGAATTACTTTCATTAGTCCCAAATAACTACGCTTCTTGGATCAAGGACCTCTCCGTGAAAGGTACATCTGAGGTTTTTGTTAATCTAGAAAGTGATTATATTGTCGACAACAACAAAATGCCTAATCTTTCACTTGGGCTCATGGTCAACAATGGCTTTCTCGCGTATAAACAATCCACCAATCCGCTAACAGACTGGAATGCAAAATTACGGATAGACTTGCCGGCACTGAATCCAGACTCACTACAAATTGATCTTAAACAATTTGACTTTAAAGTTGCTTCAGGCTATTTCAATGCACAGGGCAACATTGCAGGTTTACACCCTGTAACCGTGCATGCCAACATAAAAAGTGATCTTAATCTCGATAAACTCCATGCCTCGCTACAGTTTCCCGATTTTTCTTTCGGTGGAAAGTGGAATCTTGACGCGAAAATCGACGGCACATACGCCAAAGCTATTCGTCAGGTAGGGCTCCAAAAACGCGAACAGGAATACGTCGCATCCATTCCTACTTTTGATATCAAAAATACACTCGTAGATGGTAAATTCAAATTGGCTAAGCTCCCACAGGGATTGGACAAAATTGCCTATCGTCTGGAAGCAAAGGATCCCGATGGCCAGTTAAAAAGTGCATCAATAGCAATACATGATATTTCTGTTCAAGCACTTAACAATTATATAAAAGGATTTATTTCAATAACGGATTTTAATAAAATTGCAGTCAATTCCGATTTAAAGGCATCATTTAATTTAGCAGATATCAAAAAATTCTATCCAATTAAACAAGTCGAATTGGCCGGATTGGTGGATGTCAACCTCATAGCAAAAGGTTATGTAGATCTCAAACGAAACATTTTTCCCGAAACCAATACGTCCATCGTGATGAAGAATGGATTGATCAAGTCAAATGATTATCCTATCCCGATGGAAAATATTCAGGTCGAAGCTTTTGTCAATAGCGAAAAAGGTTCACTTCGAGATCTGAATGTCAAAATCCTACCGGTATCGTTTACATTTGCGGGTGAACCTTTTTTCTTGAATGCAGACCTCAAGAACTTCAATAACATCAAATACAACATACAGTCCAAGGGTAAGCTCAATCTCGGCCCTATTTATAAACTCTTTGCATTGGATGGTACCAATGTCGATGGCTTTATCTATACAGATTTCAGTTTAAAAGGCTTACAGAGCGATGCCACCAATGGTCATTATAACCGACTTCAAAATAGCGGTCGGTTAAGTATTGGAAATATCCAGGTTCAGTCCGACATGCTTCCACAGCCTATTGCAATTCGAAGTGGGAACTTCAGTTTTAATCAGGAGAAAATGAATTTCGATAAATTCCTGGTTGCCTATGCTAAGAATGATATTTCCATCAAAGGATATCTCAACAATATTATTAATTATGCAACAAGTAGTCAAGCACCGTTAAAAGGTCAATTTACACTCAGCAGCAAGAAAATCAATGTGGATGATTTCATGGTTTTCGGATCACCATCTTCCTCGACAGCTACAGGCACGTCCGAAAGCGGTGTGGTTCTTCTCCCCAAAAATTTGGACGTTCAGGTCTTAGGGCTTGTCAACGCCATATCATATAACAAAATGAATATCAAAGATTTCAAAGGAGACCTACAGGTAAAAGAAGGTAAGATGACACTTAATAAGACAAACTTTGAACTTGCGGGACTGAAAGTAGATATGAACGGAAGTTATCGTCCCATAAATCCACGTAGAGCAAGTTTTGATTATGCGGTGAAAGCCGACAGCTTTGATATTCAACGCGCTTACAAAGAGATACCGATGTTCAGGGAAATGGTTAGCTCTGCCAAAAATGCTTATGGTCTTGTTTCATTGGATTACAAATTGGGTGGCCTATTGAATGGCAATATGCAACCAGTAATGCCTTCTATCGTCGGCGAGGGATCCTTAACGCTAAATCAGATTAAGTTCAGAGGCTTCAAACTACTCAATGGAATTAGTCAATCTACTTCCAAAGAAAAATTGAAGGATGGCGAAGTAAAAAAAGTTGTTATTAAATCCCATATCAAAAATAATGTGATGACCATCGAACGCACGAAAATGAAAATGATGGGATTCAGGCCTCGCTTTGAAGGCCAAGTAACCTTAGACGGACGGATGAACCTGGGTTTTAGACTGGGCTTACCTCCTTTTGGAATCTTTGGGATACCTATGCGAATTACGGGCACTCCAGATAACTTTCATTTAAAAATGGGAAAATACAAAGAAGAGGATCTCGACATGGACATGGATGACGAGGACAGTAAAGTATATAAAGAATCTCAAAAAGTGCAAGAAACACAGGCTAAGTAAACGCGTAATTAGTTTTAGTAAATTCAGTCGACACAATAGTGCTGAATTAAAAACGTTATTAAGTT
>NZ_DKSP01000249.1:55743-69673 GCF_002472745.1 Sphingobacterium sp. UBA7253
AACTTAATAACGTTTTTAATTGTTGAAAACTATGAGATATATACTAATTATACCGATTGCGGTTCTATCCATCTGCAGTTGGTCCAGTTTCAATACCGTTAACGATCAGAAAAACCCCTTATATGGGAAAGTATTCCGTGAGATCAATGAAATTGCTGAATTAAAATCTTATACCTACACAACTGGCGCACTTATTGAAACCGACAAGAATGCACAGGGCGATTATCGCTTTGCTGCCGGCTATTTTACAAATGCCAAAAATGGTGTTTGTATTTTAGAGGAATTGTTACCCGATGATAGCAAAGGTAAAGTCAAATACAAGATTTTGGATACCATCAATATCCAAAAACTGAAGTCCAACGAGCAGCTTAGCTTATGCAACTGCAAGCAAGGAGACAAACCAAACAGTGAAATTATAGCCATTAGCCGGGTCGATGAAAGCAAAGAATATTTCGACAAAATCGTCAAGGCATGGCGTATGGATACCAAAAGCCAGAAAATTATACCTTTAAAAGACACAAAAGGTATAAGCTGTCTCAATGAAGGCTATGGCATCTAGTAGCGACAGGGTTTTTAAATCAATCCGTCAGCCTTCAACTTGTCAAACACATGCAAAACGCCAATGACCTGGATCGGTTCTTCCTGGTACTCTTGGTGTGAAAAATAACGAACGGCACCAATCTCATTACTGGGTTCGATCTGCTCTGTTAATGGATACAGAAAACAATCTTGTTCCATGATAACCTCTGGCACAAGCCCGTATGCCGGGGCTGTAACATGGCAATAATAGGAGATTTTATCCGGATCCAGATTGATATTTAGCTCCTCCAAAATTTCACGACGAAGGGACTGCAGAGCTTCCTCCCCCGCATCAATCTTTCCACCCGGCAGATACCATGCCTTTCTATTGTTGCTATACGCTAATAATAATTTATCCTCCTTAATACTCACTAAACCCGCTGTAGGCAAACATTTTGTTGTTGTCATGAAATCTATTATAAACTATTACTGATTAAATACGCTAGATGTGAAATTACTTCTTTTACGACATTTATCAAAGCGCGACAGCTAATTTGGAGAATCCTTCATTAAAACTTTGCACAAAATCAATAGAGAGGCTAATCAATATCCCGAAACATCATAGGCTAGTTTCTCTTTGAGCACAAGCTTCCGTAGGCTCTTCAAAAAAGTCTCCGCATGATTCATGGTAAAACACAGCGGCGGTAATAAACGGAGCGTATAGCGTCCTGCATATCCTGTAAAAATCTTTTCAGAAAACAGCAGTTCTTTGCGCAGATGTCGAATATCGTTTTCAAACTCTACGCCAATCATCAAACCTTGCCCCCTAACTTCACTCACGCCATGAATTTTTCTTAATTCTGTCAACAAAAATTCACCTACAGCTGCGGCATTATCAATCAATTGCTCCTTTTGAATTACATCAAGTACAGCCAGAGCTGCCGCGCAGATCACATGACTACCACCAAAAGTAGTTCCCAATTGCCCTATGACCGGCTTTATCTTAGGCGAAATAATTGTTGCCCCCATCGGCAGCCCATTTGCAATCCCTTTGGCCACCGTAATTAGATCGGCTTCTATCCCTGCATGCTGATGTGCAAAGAAAAGTCCCGTGCGCCCATACCCGCATTGAATTTCATCCAAAATAAGCATGGTCCCAGTTTTCGTGCAAATTGCTCTTACTTCCTGTAAGAAACTAGTACTTGCCCGATGAATTCCCCCGACACCTTGAATAGGTTCAATAATGACCGCACAATATTCTTCCGTTTCCAATTGTTTTTTCAAACTGGAGATCTCGTTGAAAGGTGTAAAGACAAATTGTTCACTTTCATTTAATGGTGCACGAATTGACTGGATATCCGTTGCCGCAACCGCAGCTGAGGTTCTCCCATGAAACGCATTGGACATCGCCAATACTTTCCTCCTTCCCGTATGGAACGAAGCTAACTTCAGTGCATTTTCATTTGCTTCAGCTCCCGAATTACTGTAAAAAATAGCATAGGTCGGATAGCCACAGGCACTGCCTAAGCGTTCGGCCAAACGATCCTGAAGATCGTTTGTAACTGCATTTGAATAAAATCCGATCTTGTTCATCTGTTGTATAGTTTCCTCAACAACATGCGGATGGCTATGCCCAACAGAAATAACGGCATGACCACCATAGAGATCTAGATAGGCCTGCTGCTGTTTATCATAGACAAAGCAACCAAGAGCTCGTTCGATCGCAATATCAACTTTCTCAAAAACGGGAAATGGTTTCATGAATGACTTAGAATTAGTAAAACTCAAATCCACTTAAATCCCCTTTCATTCCTAGTCCAAGATGGTTATTTATTCCTAGTCCAGCCGACACAGGCAATAAACAAAATAACTCATCTTAAATAGAATAGCGCAGCACTGCTCATGCGCCATCTATCGAATGTATTTTAATCCTGCAGAACAATTGTATATTTGAACAATTACCCGATACAACAGCCTCATGCTTAGACCTTGGAATTTAACGATAGATATTGACAGATCCTCTTCAAAAGCGATTTACATCCAAATAGCGGATAACATTGCTGCTGATATTCAATCAGGTAGATTGCCGAAGGGAACGGCCTTACCGAGTAGCAGATCTCTTGCAGCCCAACTAAAATTAAACCGAAACACGGTAATTGATGCCATACAGTTGCTGTTGAGCGAAGGCTGGCTGGTTAGTCAAGCACGTAGAGGTATATTTGTAGCGGCCCAATTACCTTATGGCTCGAACCTATATGTTGCACAAAAGATCGAATTATCTGATCTTCAGCCTCCAACACGTATTATATTCGATGACGGTAATCCAGACAGTAAGATTGCCCCGGTAGAACAGCTCGGACGGGCTTATCGCCAAATTTTTAAACGCAGCGCACGTTGGAAAATGATGGGATATGCCGATCCCCGAGGTCATCTAGATTTTCGTGAAGAAATCGCCAATATGCTCAACATCGAACGCAACATGCACATCGATAAAAATAAGCTATGCATCAGTCGTGGAAGCCAAATGGCCATGTACCTGGTCGCCCAATGCCTATTACAGCACGATGATTATATCTTTGTAGAGTCCCCTGGATACCATTCAGCCTGGAAGATCTTTGAAAAAGCCGGCGCGAAATTGATTCCTATTCCTGTCGATGCCGATGGTCTTCTCGTTGAAGAACTGCTGCCTCATTTATTGAAAAAGAGCAATATTAAGGCGCTGTACCTTACCCCACATCGACAGTATCCAACCACCGTCACATTAAGCAAAGAACGGAGATCACAATTAATAGCATTATCCAACCAATATAACTTCACGATCATCGAGGATGATTACGACTACGAATTTCATTTTGAACAAGCTCCCTATTACCCGCTCGCTTCACAGCAGGAGCTGATCAATACAGTTTACATTGGTACGCTGAGCAAAGTTGTCGCACCAGCACTCCGTATCGGTTATCTTGCGACGAGAAACGAACATTTGCTCCAGCAGATTACCGAACTTCGCTATATCATCGATATCCAAGGTGACAATATTATGGAGCAAGCTGTACTGGAACTCATTCAGGATGGAACAATTCGTAGACATATCCGAAAAGCAACACAGCTTTACAAAAGGAAACGTGATTTTATGATCGCCCAATTGGACAAACATCTGCAGGATCATGTGAACTACACTTCTCCACAAGGGGGATTGGCGGTTTGGCTATCTTTTAAACATCAAATCGACTGGGCATTTTTATTCCAAAAATTAAAGGAAAGATCAGTACATATACCGCATCCCGAAAACTACAGCAGAGAAAATGTTTTTGGCGGAATACGGCTTGGCTACGGATCCTTATCAGAGGAATTGATCGAAGAAGGAATAGTCATTTTGGCTGAACTTTTGGAACAGGCAAAACTCTCCACTTAATGGTTTGAAACACAAAAAGCAACTAGACTATTTTCCAATTCGGACGGACTTCATTAGATTAAAATTCTGAAAAAACAAGCACATTCAATATTTAATTCCGCCCCATAAAGACCGATTAAAAGATTAGTATAGGTAATACGTAAAAAACAGTTAAAAATGCTGATAAAACGTAATTGTTTTGTCAAAAATCAACTTTTTCACTTATTAATCGCATAAATTAACCGTAGTTTTACGGCGCAAAAGACACACGAGTAATTCCTAATAGGATAGCTATATAATAAGAGAGAGAATAGAGTACATTAATTTATGACTGAGAGAATACCCAGCAGGCCATATGCAGCAATAACTGGTATTGGCGGATATATTCCACCGAATAAAAGATCGAATACAGATTTGGAGCAGTTTTGCGATACATCCGATGAGTGGATTATCAAACGCACAGGTATTAAGGAGCGGAGAATTTTAGAAGAAAATCTTGCCACATCAGACATGGCTGTAAAAGCTATACAAGATTTGGCAACACAATATCATAAAAATCTGAACGATGTAGATGCCCTAATTGTGGCGACTTCTACACCTGATATGCCTATGCCGGCAACAGCAAATATCATTTTAGAAATCTTAGGTCTTACCAATGTTTGGGCTTTTGATGTCAATGCTGCTTGCTCAGGATTTTTATATGCCTTAGATATGGCTTCTGCTCTCGTTGAGACTGGACGTTATAAAAATGTACTCGTAGTCGGAGCCGACAACATCAGTACTTATGTCGATTTAAAAGACCGTTCAACCAATATTCTTTTCGGTGATGGCGCTGGTGTGATATGGCTTGAGCTATCTTTAGAAGGTGGAATTATGGATGCCTATCTATGTAGCAATGGAGCGGGAAAAGAATTTTTAAAAATTGAAGCCGGCGGTTCTTTGTATCCAATCGACAGCAATCTTCCTGTTAACGACAACAGATTCCTGAAACAAGATGGTAAAACTGTATTTAGACATGCTGTGCAGTCTATGAGCGATGCCTGTAATACGGTTTTGCAACGCAACAACCTACAGATTGAAGATATCAATTGGTTAATCCCACATCAGGCTAATCAGCGCATCATTGATGCCGTTGGGCGTAGTCTTAATATACCAGAAGATAGAGCGTTAAGTAATATCGAATACCTAGGAAATACCATTGCTGCCACGATCCCACTATGTATCTGGCAAAATATTAAAAAATTAAATACCGGTGATTTAGTCATGTTAACCGCCTTTGGTGCCGGTTTCTCTTGGGGAGCCAGCATATTTAAATGGATGATTTAAGCGATCAAAAACTTTAGTCGTCATAAATTCACACTAAAATAAAACCCCAGGAATCAATGATTTCTGGGGTTTTTCTTTATTTCCCGCCACCAAAAACAGGATCGCCATTGCGCAAGAAGAATCGAACCTATCCTCTTTTTACAGGCAGCACCGTGAAGAAGAAAGGAATAAATAATGGGGAGTTTATAGGGAGCTTATACGGACCTTATAGGGACCTCATTCGGATGAAAGCGTCTAAAGTCCGATTTAATTTCCAATGAAGTCTCAATAAAGTTTGTATCATTTCAGAAGATGTCCTCCATTTATTCTCTCTTTTAATGGCAAAAGAAAAGGGGGCTTTGCACTGCAAAGCCCCCTAACTCAAATAAGATCTACGCTTTTAATAATTTAATGACAGGCCCACACCAAACCCCATATCACTATCATAATGCGTTCTAAACGCCATATTTTTGGTGATGACATAATTTAGTCCGGCCATATATTCAAGGTCCGAGTTGACCATAAAATCACCACGGATTCTTCTAGCGATCGGAATATCTTCGCGCATCAGCTGCAATCTGACAATACCATCGTGATATACCTCCGCCTGAAAGTTGACCAACATAGGTAAAGTATACATAAAACCTAGACTCAAAGCTTTGCGACTATCTTTTTTATTGGCCTGTCCAAAGATATTTTTCTCATGTTCATCCTCCCCCATACGGCGATAACGATAATCAAAACCTACAAATGGCATAAACCATTGCATCTTCCCAAAGTATCTACCCAGGTGGGTTTCCACCTCATAGCCATGCATATCGTTATACCCTAATCGCCATTCGGAACCGAGCTGCCAACGCGCATTCTGAAACATGGCCTGACCGTCATTTCCATTGGTCGCAAAATCATTTTGCGCCATAAAATGGGTCATATTACTTTCCATTTGCAATTCCTTGTAGGCTTTGGCTTTGTCTGGAAGATTGGGATTTTTATAATCATCCACAGCAAACACACGATTCATCCCAGCCATCATATGATACAGGATGTGGCAATGAAAAAACCAGTCCCCTTCTTCATTTGCTAAGAATTCGATCGTATCCGTCTCCATTGGCATGATATCTACCACATTTTTCAATGGCGCTTTTGATCCTTTTCCATTCAACAGTCTAAAGTCAAAGCCATGCAGATGTATTGGATGACGCATCATCGAATTATTATAGATGGTAATGCGCAATACCTCGCCCTTTTTTACCGGTATCTTATCCGTTTCCGAGAGAATTTTATTGTCCATGCTCCATACATAACGGCTCATATTTCCCGTAAGCGTAAATTTAAGATCTCGTATCGGCGCTTCTTTAGGCAATTCAGTCGCTTGAGGAGACTCCAGCATCGCATAGTTTAGCGTTACAATATCGCCCAATGCATTGGCATTATAACGATTGGGATCTTCTTCCATCTTCATTTGTCCATGATCCATACCGCTATGTTTACTGTGATCTTCTTTTTTCTTTCCATCACCTGTAATTTCGGGATACATCACCACATTCATATCCATCTGATTCAGACTCATCTTCATACCCATATCATTGAGATCCCCATTCATCTTCATCATATCGTTCATCATCTTCATGCCTTCAAAATATTTAAGGCGGGGAAGTGGAGAAATCAACTGTTTAATACCATTTCCGACAAAATAACTTGCAGATTGTGTTCGATCTTCTGTTGTTGCCATAAATTCGTAAGCTGTTCCTTCATTTGGAATTGTTACAACGACATCATAAGTCTCCGATACGGCAATCATCAATCGATCGACCTCCACCGGTACCACATCATTCCCATCATTGGCAACAACGGTAATTTTGCCACCTGCATAGCGCAGCCAAAAATAAGACGAAGCACCACCATTGGAAATTCGCAAACGCACTTTATCTCCTGCTTTCAAAGCTTTACCGTTCACCGATTTTAAATCCGTGGAATGAGCCCCGTTCATCAAGACCTTATCATAATACACATCACTGACATCCATTGCCAGCTGACGTTTCCATTCATTCGTAACTTTAGTTTTAAACTTTCCTTCTTTAATAGCTTCAACGTACGATTGTGTAGCGCCTTTTTTTATCGCGGCCCAATCGTTGGCCGTGTGTAGCATCCGCTGAATGTTATCGGGGTTATAATTTGTCCATTCGCTCAATATGACCGGAATCGTGGGTAAATCATCAATTCCTTTGCGAAAAGTCTTATCATCTGCACGCTTGTTGAGAATAAGACTACCATACATACCGATCTGTTCCTGCAGACCGGAATGCGAATGATACCAGTGTGTACCGTGCTGGATTATCGGAAAGCGATAAGTATAAGTCGAATTCGGCTTTATAGGTTCCTGCGTCAGGTGTGGCACTCCGTCTTCTTTGTTCGGCAGAAAAATACCATGCCAATGTAGCGACGTGCTCTCCTTTAACTCATTGTGAACAACAATTTCCGCCGTATCTCCTTCAGTAAAAGTCAGGGTAGGCATCGGAATCTGTCCGTTTACAGCGATTGCCCGTTTTGATTTACCGGCATAATTGACAATGGTATCCCGTACATAAAGGTCATGACGAACCACTTTCTGGGCCAGCACTGTCAGTTGTGTCATCAATAATAAAACAACCGTTAATATATTACTCTTTTTACGCATGTTCATTCATTTAATTGATTAGTATTCCATTTCCCATCGGTCCTACGCCATATTGATAGACCAGTCTAGCCCCGTGATGTCCTGTGACAAATAGTGTCACCGATAAACTTATCAACAAAATCAATATCAAATAGTTTATCCAGGCACCTGTATCTTTCCGCAAACTAACAAAATGCAGGACTGTTGTACTACTTGCAAGCCAAAAGCTAGTTAAAGGTTTAGATTTTTAATGTAATTTCGATAGTTTGCTTCGTTTTCAAAATAGGAAACTTCACCCTGATCGCCGGTAATTGCGATGGAAGCCATCGCCTTATCCACTTCTTTTTTTGAAAAAGGATCAATAGCCACACGTATCGCAGCTTCTTGGGGTATGCGCTTTTTACACATTTCACAGCAGCCATAATAATCCTTACCCTCGTGTCTGACCAGCAATTGTTTTTTCCCCATAAAAGCATCATTCACCATGCAAACTTGTGCTGTAGGCACAAGATCGCCCACCTTGTATTGAACGGACTGTACAGGCAAACCGATAGCAGGATCAGTAGAAGCTATTCGATCTTCAGCTTTGGTATTCGTTTGTGAACTACCACAGGCCGTTAAAGACAACACAACAACCGATAGGATAGCTAGGAAATAATTCATAACTCAGCCGATTAGTTTAACGTTTCTACTGTACTTCCACAACTGATCATTTGTACGCCAAAGAATGGGTTTTTCACGGCATTCTCCTTACTTAACCAATGCGCTCCCTTGCCTTCATTAAACATGGGGCAGTGCTGATAATAAATAGGTCCATCCACTTTACTCACCTTCAGAAGCTCATACAACGTAGTTGAAAGAGATGCAAAAGCCACACGTTGCTTAGCCACATCTTTATTTTTAGTTATACCTGCCGCATCGGTTGCCAGCTTATTCATAACCTTCATCCATACCGTATGTTCATCATGGCTAAGTTTATTCATATCGACAGCTTTGATTGCTGCTTGAAATGCCTCTGCCTGAGCTGCAGCTGCCACCGCATCTGTCTTCACCAAAGCATCCTTTAGCGCAAAATAAGGATTTGTCAACAGCGCAAACGCGGTCTTTTCATCGGCTGATTTTGTATTCGCCGAAGGTTGAATTATCGTTTGTACGCCCTGGCTATGATTCGTATGATCGACCTGATGTTCAGTGCCATTTTTTAATGCGGGTTTTAAGATTCGTTCATATTGTTCAGCTTTTGCCAATTGAATATAAGCATCATCTGGAGCCAGAAATTTTTCATTGTCGAACCCCGCCAATGCAATACGCTTAAGGACCTCATCCGCGCTTGTTTTTGAAGAGTCGTAGGTAACAACCGCTAGCTTGGTTGTCTGATTCCAGTCAACTTTAGCAAATTGTCCGTCCTTACCTTCTTTTTCAATGATCGTTTTAACAGCCGGAGTATTTCCAAAAACCTTTACAGTCGCTGTCTTTGCATTTTTAATTTGTGCATGTGTATGTTGGGTGGATAGTAATACAGGGATTACCAAACCAAGTAATGAAATTAATCTCATGATTATGATATGTAGTATATAAAAGAATACTGACGAAAAACCCTTCTACAGCGATTTACTGTATTGGCGTATTGAATCCGATAGATTCAAAGGGGATTTTCATAAGCTAAATAAACGGGGTTTTGGATAGAGAAACCGATCCAAAAAGACATAGCATGGGCTAACAGTCTAACTTTAAGCGATCTGAGGAGGTTGCCAAATGGAAAAATAGGCATCTGCGCAATAAGGTTGTTTATAACGCGCATAAGCGTTTAATGCATCAGCATGCAAGGGTAAAATAAGCTGAGCTTCGATTACTGAAACAATAGGATTACATTGCAGCGAGGTGCGGCATGATTTTTCGCCACAATGTTTACCACAGTCATCCCCATGGTGATCAGATTTTGGCGATTCAGCTCTTTCATCTTTACAACAATCTTCTGTTCCGACATCTTTTATATGTTGTCTTTCATCAAGACAACAGGATTTTTCTTCCTGTTTTGGCTTTTCGGACGGTTCGTGGCAGGCAAATAACCTATGGGGTGCTAAAAAAAGCCCCAGCATACAGATTATAAATACGATATTGCGTTTTGCCCACATAACGGATTAAATTTGATAAGTAGAGATGTGCTACTTTGGAGGTAAATTTCGGTAGAATTTACGAATGTACAATTGTAATATTTCCTATTTTGTTTATAATATTTTGATTTGCTGTATTTCCGATTCTCGGCCTGACCACATAAAAACTATTTTTCGAGTCCTTTGATCCAGTTAAGCATCAACAGACAGCCGGGTGCATACACTCCTCCATGATCAAAACCCTGCAGTTGGTACAACGAGGTTTTGGGATGCCCAACCTGTTTTAAGATCGCTGCCAAATGTGCGTTTTCCTCAAACCGTGCGGCCATTTCCAATTGTTGATCGCCAGTGATCAGGAGAATTGGCGGTGCATCCTTCCGTGCAAAAGAAAGTGGTGCAAACTGATCAATCTGGGGGATCACCATAGATTGACCACGTTCCTTTTTAATTGTATAATGCGTATTTGTTTGCCCACTAATCGGCGCCAGCCCTTTTATATTATTTGCATCAACACCAAATTTTTGAAGGTAATGCTTATCCAAACCAACCATTAAAGCCAGGTATCCGCCTGCAGAATGCCCCGACACATAAATTTTTGAGGGATCTCCACCATAGCTGGCAATATGTGAAAATGTCCATGCAACAGCCTCAGCAGCATCTTCAATATAGCTCGGCGATTTCGCTTTGGGGCTTAGCCGATAATTTACCGCTACAACCGCTACACCTTTCTCTTTAAGTTCAAGTGGAATAAATTTATTTCCCTCCTCTAGTCCACCTCCATGAAACCATACGATGGTAGCAAAATTTTTACGATCAGTCGGGATATAGATATCCAATTTACAACGTTCTTTCTTATAAGAATCTGGTTCATCAGGTTTACAATAGGCAACGTCGGTTGTCGTTTTATATTGCTGCGCAAAAATCAAACTCGGTGAAAACAGAAAAAAGAAGATAACAAGCAATTTGGAGGACATATAAATCGTATTTAAGTGTTAAATAGCTTAAAGTTAACAAAACTCAATCAAAACTATTTAGTTGAGCTAAAATAAGTTTCAACTTTACACTTTTTATTTTATATTGATAATTATCTGGCGATAGATATAACAAAACCCAAATTTTCCTGTTATTAACTTAGAAAACATCATACATTATATGGAACAGATAAAGATTGAAACCCATATCAACGTACGCGTAGAAACGATCTGGAATGCGTATAACTCAGCCGAGGATATCATGCAATGGAACCATGCTTCAGACGATTGGCACTGTACAAGTTCAATCAATGATTTACGCATTGGCGGAAAGTTCAAAAACCGCATGGAGGCAAAAGACGGATCTATGGGCTTTGATTTTGAAGGCAGCTACACCGCACTTGAACCCTTTAAAAAAATAGCCTATGTTATGCCTGATGGCCGTCATGTTGAAGTCAACTTCAATGCAAAAAAGTCTGCTACGGATATCACGATAATTTTTGATGCAGAAACGGAAAATCCAATTGATATGCAGCGTAATGGATGGCAGGCCATACTCGAAAATTTCAGATCCTACGTTGAAAACACCTATGCAACGACACAACTCGGGTAATCGTATGAATGATGAACAAACTTAGCTTGTCTTTTCATGCGATCATCTTTTAAATAAAGGATATGCTTAGGATTCTTAAAAGTATAGTTATATTTAGCCACTAATTCATCTTCCCTTCTCCATTAAAAGCGGGGAACGATACCAACAAAACGCGATAAAAAGATTACATATGACAATAATTAACAATTATGAAGAGTACAAAGCCTTTGAAGGAAAATCATTAGGCGAATCCCAATGGCATGTTATTGATCAAAAACAAATTAATCAATTTGCGGATGCAACACTAGACCACCAATGGATTCATTTAGATAGCGAAAAGGCCAAAACGGATAGTCCTTTCAAATCAACTATTGCCCACGGCTATCTGACCTTGTCCCTTATTCCTTATTTATGGAAACAAATTGCTGAAGTAAGAAATGTCAAAATGGAAATCAATTATGGGATTGAAAACTTACGTTTTGCACAACCCGTTTTGGTTGACAATGCTGTACAGCTACATACACAAGTAAAATCGGTGGTCAATTTGAGAGGGGTTGTTAAAGTTACCATTGAAGCTACATTGAAAATCAAAGACAGTGCAAAACCGGCTTACGTGGGTGATGTTATCTTTTTATATCATTTCAATTAATTCCAACATTAGACTATAGGCCATTGGCGAATTCTTATACATGCGCAATAGCTTTCAAATAAAACTTATTACAAATCATAAGGATTATCCTTATGATTTGTTGCTTTTAGCAGACGAAACCATTCATGCAATCGACAAATACCTCTATGAATCGATGGTTTATGTTGTCTATGAAATGGTAAAACCTATCGCTGTTTTCTGTTTATATCCGGTCAATACGGAAACATTAGAGATTAAAAACATCGCCGTATCACCAGAGTTTCAAGGCATGGGCCTCGGAAGTCAACTACTTGATTTTATCAAGGAGAACTACCAGCAATACCCGAACCTGATTGTGGGTACCGCAGATTGTGGTCTGGCTCAAATTCGTTTTTATGAACGAAATGGCTTTGTTAAATACGCTATCCGTAAAGATTTTTTCATCGAAAATTATGAGCTGCCTATTTATGAAAATGGTCAACTGTTGAAAGATATGATTATGCTGAAGTATACGTTAAATGCCTAAAGGCAAAAATAAATATAGACAAGTACCGGTATTGATAATCCCAACCACAGCACTACTCCTTGTAGTATTGCTTTAAAACCTACTGCCAACAAAACCTCCCTAGACAAACTTGCTCCAATTAAAAACAAAGTTAAGGTAAGCCCCATCTTTGAAATATAGACGACATAGCCTCCTATATGCTGAAAAAAAGGGATATAACTTGTTAAGATAACCGCCAATACAAATAGACCAATAAAATATGGTATTTTAATGCTCGTCCCTTTGGTCTTGAATGCTACAGCACTTAAACAGGCGATCGGAATAATCCATAAAGCTCTAGTTAATTTTACGGTTGTCGCGACCTGTAGTGCTTCATTACCATACTTACTCGCTGCACCAACGACAGAACTGGTATCCTGTATAGCAACCGCGCACCATAAACCAAATTGCGTCTGGCTGAGATCAAGCAAATGACCGACAACAGGAAATACAAATAAAGCAATGGCATTCAGTACAAATATGGTCCCTAGCGCCACGCTTACTTGCTTCTCATTGGCTTTTATAGTTGGTGAAACCGCCGCAATAGCACTTCCACCACAAATGGCCGTGCCGACAGAAATCAAATAAGCGGTTACCTTTTCCAACTTGAGTAACCTACCCAATAGATAGCCCAATGATAATGTTCCGAGAATAGAAATAACGGTTAACACAAACCCTTGCTTACCCGTTTGGATAGCCGTATCGATATTCATTCCAAAGCCAAGTCCAATGACAGAAATCTGTAACAAAATCTGTGTTGCCCTGTGATTGACTGCCAGAAAGGGATGACCGATCCATTGTGCCACAATAATACCCAAAAGTAAGGCAAGCGGAGCTGAAACAAATGGGGTAAGACACAATACAAATAAGAGTATAAAAATGATTTCCCGAACGGAGATCTTTCGATTGAGTAGCTGCTTATAACGAATTGTCGTATTTATTTTTTTGTCCATGACAATGATACATTGATTTGGCACAAAATTGAATAACTCTCAATTATTTTAAAAGACACAATTATAAATGAGTCATAACAATTGGTTATAACAAACAACTACATTTTAGCCAAAATAGCTAAAGAATACGTTATAAAAATGAAATAATCCTTATTGTTAGAACATTAAAATATTACGATAAATGATTATATTTCAAATAGGTTACTAAACAGATGGATTAAACTCGACTTAATAATTATATACCGATGAAACTGACA
>NZ_DKSP01000249.1:69836-73348 GCF_002472745.1 Sphingobacterium sp. UBA7253
TGTGGCACTGCCGACTATGAAGGGTATCTGATGTTGAAGAAAGATGATATTGAAATTCATTTTTTTGAATTCCAAGAACTTCCACCCGAAGATAATTATGGTATGGTTTATATACGTACAGACGATATTGATTGTCTGTATGAATCTTTTCAAGAAAATAACGTTGAGATTCATCCCAATGGTAAACTTGAGATGAAGCCTTGGGGTCAGCGTGAGTTTTCGATTTTAGATCCCGACAGCAATCTACTAACCTTTGGCGCCGATGCTTAGACATTGAAAAGCCCACTAAAGATTGCTAAAAATAAGCGAAGATCCGTAGTGGGCTTGGTATTGTTCGTATGGGTTCTTAGCCAAAAAGGTCTGAACTCAAATAACGATCACCTCGGTCACAGGCAATAAAGACAATAAGGCCTGCTTCGATTTCATTTGCAATTTTAAGTGCTCCGGCAAAAGCTCCGCCGGTACTCATTCCGGCAAAAACACCTTCGCGCTTGACAAGCTCCCGCGCAAACTCGGTTGCTTCCTGTTGGGATATATCGATGACACGATCTACCCTGCTCGGATCAAAAATCTTGGGCAGATATGCTTCGGGCCAACGCCGTATACCTGGTATCGAGGATTCCGGAGTAGGCTGGCAACCTACAATCTGAATAGCTGCATTTTTCTCCTTCAGATAGATGGAGTTTCCCATAATTGTACCTGTAGTACCCATAGCGCTTACAAAATGTGTAATCTTTCCGTCTGTATCACGCCAGATTTCAGGTCCCGTTGTCTTGATATGTGCTTCGTAATTATCCGGATTTGCAAATTGATTCAATATAAAATAACCTTCTTTTTCGGCCTTTTCTTCTGCATAATCGCGGCATATTTCCATGGATTCCAATAAGGTGACTTTAGCGCCATAAGCCTCCATCGTAAGTGTTCGCTCCCGTGTTGAAGAAGCCGGCATCACAAGCTCAAGGTTAAGTCCATATATACCTGCAATCATAGCCAGTGCGATTCCGGTATTTCCACTCGTTGCCTCAATCAATTTGCTATCTTTTGTAATGTCACCGCGCTCCATCGCCGAGCGGATCATATTTAGTGCCGCACGATCTTTCACCGAACCAGCAGGATTATTCCCCTCCATTTTCGCAAATATCCGCACCTTGGGATTTGTATGAAATTGTGTTATCTCGACTAAAGGCGTATTTCCTATGGTATCTATGATATTTCCCATGGTATCTATATTATTGGTTTCGAATCTATAAATTTTGATGTGGCCTGATGATATACGGTGGTATAAGGCTCTACAGAACTTGTCAACCAAACATTCCCGCCAATGACCGAATGATGGCCGATGTGTGTTTCACCGCCGAGGATGGTGGCCCCTGAATAGATAATGACATGATCACCGATTGTCGGGTGGCGTTTTACATTGGAAAACACCTTATCAACACTCAGCGCGCCCAAGGTTACACCCTGATAAAGCTTCACGTAATTACCAATGGTGCAGGTTTCACCGATGACTAATCCGGTGCCATGATCAATATGCAGATGATGGCCTATCGTTGCTCCGGGATGGATATCAATACCTGTTTTAGAATGGGCATGTTCCGTCAATATGCGCGGTATCAAAGGAACACCCAAGCGATGCAGTTCATTGGCCATTCGGAAGATACAGATGGCAAAGAAACCGGGATAAGTACGTACGACTTCTCTTTTATTCTGTGCTGCTGGATCCCCATCCATCAATGCGTCTGCATCCCAGCACATCAATTCATAAAGCTGTGGAATCCGTTCAAAAAACTTGTGCGCTACTTCTGAGTGATTGCAGCTTTGACAAGCTTTGGATTTGCTCAGGAGTTGCTCCAGTTCTAATTCAAATTGTTCAAAAGCGAGCTTCACATCATCGACCGATTTCATCTCGCTAGAATTTCGTTCGGGGAAGAGCACATCCACAATTCGGATAGCCCAGCCACAGATCTTCTTGTTAGAAGGCATTTCTAGAACAGCAAGTTGCTGTTCATAGATATGTTGATAAAAATCATGCATCTTCACTAGTTTATTAAAACAAATATACTATACAATATTGATAGATTAAGCCTTATTATCAAAACTTAGCCCCTTTGACCATCACGTATTGTCCCATGATCAAGGGTGCACATCTTTTAATTTACAGAACCAGACGCTCAAACAGCTCCTTCAATGTTGCTTCGGGGTCCTCACATAATCCGGGATGTGATGCCGAACATTGAATCAGGGTACTCCGCTTTGCGGTCAGCCATCGAAAGCGTTCGGTGATATCCAGTGCAGCAAGTTTGCCGGCATCTTTTTCGCCGTGGCAGATTCGTTGGAAAGATGAAAGATGATTTTCGATCAATTCCAATTCAATATCCGGACAAAGCGACCGTACCTTCTGTTCATTAACAAGATAAACCATCTTCGCAAAACGATACTTACGACAATAAAGAGCTACGCCTACATTGATAAATTCCTCTCGCTCCACCCGTGGTATCAAACGTACCACAGCATACTCATATACGGTCTTTTCTGGCATCTTCTATTTGTTTTACAAAAATGGATGAATTGGCTACACGCCGTTTCAGGAAAGAAACATACACTTCGCGCGCATCGGCTGCAGAGAGCTCACGTTCGGCATCTTCCAGCCATTCATCGGGTACCACCGCCAATATTCCGCGAAATACCGCCTCCGTAAAAACGGAACGGTATTCCTGATCTATTTTCTCCACCATACTTGCATTTTTGAGCAGTACGTGATCTTTAATCTGAACAAATGGTTTTAGGGATTGTTCTTCCCAATTATCCCAACTGTGATGAAAATATAAGGAAGCGCCGTGATCTATCAACCAAAGTTCTTTATGCCATATCAGCATATTTGTATTCCGCACAGTACGGTCTACATTCATCAAGAGTGAATCTAACCAAACAATTTTCGATGCTTCCTCCGCGCCGATAGCATCGACATTCGCGTCAAATGTGATTGCTCCACTCAGAAAATGAAGTCCCAGATTTTTGCCCACACTAAATTTGAGCAGATCCTGAATTTCTTCATCGGGTTCTGTACGGCCAAAGGATTCGTTCAACTCCGCAAATACAATTTCGGGAACTCTTAATTTGAGCAATCTCGCCAGCTCTCCACCGATCAATTCCGCAATCAATGCTTTTCGTCCCTGACCTGCCCCTCTAAATTTTATAACATAACTAAAGCCATCATCGGCATCGACTAATGCGGGTAAAGACCCCCCTTCCCGAAATGGCTGAACATATCGGATGATCTCTACTTCTCTAATAACAGGTTGTTGAAAATCCATGAATTTATATTTTTACTATCTTCAAAGTTGGCAAGACACCTTGCAAACTGATCAAACTTATCTAAAGTTACCCATATTTAAACGTTTGAGGATATAGGAAACGAGAAATTCACGTCATGCACTTGCACGATGCTGTTGCCCCTAGCCCCTGCGAACTTTTAATTGTGGTAATATCCAAAATTATTGTTTATATTTTAG
>NZ_DKSP01000080.1:0-13172 GCF_002472745.1 Sphingobacterium sp. UBA7253
TGATTCTTATGTCGGTTACCATTTTGCGGCGGCCTATCTCTATGACGAGGGACAGTATGCTGCGGCTATTCCATATCTGGCCATGGTAGGTGAACGGAATTGGAATGCAACATCCTGGCGACGTATGATCGAATGTACCCTTAAAGCCAATGGAAAAGTTTACGATCAGGTTTCCACTTTCCATGACCTTCCCCGTGAATGTTATAATGAAGCTGTCGCGCTATCTGATTTTATTCACGCCCAGGACAACTTAACCACAGTTGATCAATCTGCACTACAATTGCTCGTCCTTGAACTTTATCGTCAAGCCTACGACGCTTTCAAGGAGTATTTTGAACAAAATAAGTACGAAAGTGACTACTTTGGGGGCTCCCACAACCGGGCCATGAATTGTAATAATCTAGCATTAGCGTATAAAGAAGCCGGTGAACTAGAAACCTCCTATGCTATCGCCACCGAAGGATTAAGCTATTCCGACTTTGAAGAACTTCATTTCACCCGAGCCGATACCTTGTCAGCATTGGAAGATTACGTACGTCTGGAGGAGGTCCTTCAACAGTACTTTGACACCTATCAGATTTCGTTGGAAGCCACCCTTGAGCAGCAAGAATTTACCTCCGAAGAAGATGAAGAAGCTGAAGATATGGAGTCTGTTGTATTTCCTCCTTGTTACCGCATGCTTATGCATCAAATCGATGTTGAATACCAACTAGGTCGATCAGCGAATATTCAATCCCGGGCCCAACAGCTCCTCGAGTTTATTTACAAATTCTATATTGATCATCCCAATTTAGATGATTATCATTATCGTGACTTTGAAGCGTCAAAAAATGGGATAGAACATATTATCTATCAGATAATTGAGCCGGATAATTTTGAGCAACGTGTCTCCTATTACGAAAATATGGCACAACGGTACCCACATGAAGCACAGCCTCAATATGTGTTGATGCAGCTATATAATGAAAAGAGCAATTACAAGTCCATGAACCTCGCTGCGCGGAAATACCTTAAAAATAAACGGGAATTTATCATCGATAATTTCGATAAAGCAAAGACGCTCTATCTCATTGTTAAAAGCCATTACTATCTTACGGAATTTAGCGCGGGTATAGAAATATTCCAAACGTATGACAGTTGGGTACAGTCAGTCATGGAGCCTAATGATTATGTCCTTTGGTTAAAATTTGGAATTGAACTTTTCGCCGAAAACGGAGATATAAACGAAGTAAATAAATACGTCAATGTTTTCAACGGTATTTATCAGCAATGCGATTGGGGCTACGACGATGATGTCGAATCGGTTAAATTAGCAGAGGCATATGCAAACTATAAAACAGGGAATCTGAAAAAAGCACACAATTTGCTTGATGAAGCGCTCGCCTATTCGGATCATTCTCCTTTAGCTGATGAATATAAACGTACCTGGAAAAAGCCCGGCTTTTTTTCTGGTTTTAAGTTTTAAGTATTTCTTTGCTTTCCGAAAAAAGAATTCCAAACGTCGCTCCATGTTATCTGGTCCTCCCAAACTCAAATAACATGGAGCGTATAAAAAAGTCCATAATGCCAAAAAAAGTTAAAAGTGGAAGCAGATTCTACCCAAAACAATTATATTTGAGCTGACATGGCACTTAAGCGACTTATACTACTATTTTTAACCTTCGGTTTCCTTTTAAGCGCACCCGACGCTTTTGCCTGCCATAAAATGAATGCAGACAGTAGTCACACACAAGGTAATGCTATCACTGACAAAAAGGACCAGTGTTGTTCAAAATTTAAATCTTCCCAAAAAAAGGCTTTTTGTAAACATCACAAACCATGTAAAAATTGCAATTGTCAATGCACGTATAGCGGTACATTTTTGGCAATTTCCAATCCCCTTGAACAAAATCATGAACTTTGCGGTATAGCAATCAAAAAAAATTATAAACCCATAGCGCCAACATTTATTTCTGAGGGATATTTTTGTCCTTGGGTCCCGCCAAAAATAAGTTAATCCATACAATCCATACGTTGATCATTTATCAATCATTTTTGATTACTTATTTTTATTTATTCTTTCATCCAATCATATGAAAATCAAACATTATATTATAACAGGGGCTTTAATACTATCGTCCTTGACAAACTATGCACAAAACAACACCGTGAACACCACTGTTAAAATTGCGGGAAACTGCGGTATGTGTAAAAAAACAATAGAAAATGCAGGAGCCTCCGCTCAGGCTAAAGTTGAATGGAACGAAGACAACCAAACAGCAACAATAGCCTATGACGCAAAGAAAACTTCCTTAGATGCTGTATTGAAAAGTATCGCAGGAGCAGGCTATGACAATGAAAAATACCTTGCCGCGGAAGATACTTATGCTAAACTACATGCTTGCTGCCAATACGAAAGAAATTTAGCTCCTCCAGCTTCAGATAGCCCACAAGACGTAAGCACTGAGCCGGTAGCTTCAGTAGATGACATCAGCAACGCAAGCAATTTTCAAAAGATCTATGACCAATACTTTCTGCTTAAAGATGCACTTGTAGCTGCGGATAGTAAACAAGCTGCAGGCCTAGCAAACGATCTTGCCGATGCAATCGCTAAAATACAAACTGCTGATCTAACGAAAGCGGAAGAGGAGGTCTGGAAAACCAAAACAACATCACTCAAAGCGACAGTGAAGAGCCTACAAGAGGCAAAGGATATCAGTAAACAACGAGAAGCCTTCGCGCTATTGTCAGAAGATATCTATAGTTTGTCCAAAAACTCGAAACCGTCTTCTTCTGTTTATTACCAAAAGTGTCCAATGTTCAACAAAGGCAAAGGTGCGACTTGGTTAAGCCGTCATAAAGAAATCAAAAATCCATATTACGGCGCACAGATGTTAACATGTGGCAGCACAATTCAAACGCTTTAACAAATAAGATCGTTTAATCGACTCTTAAAAGGTTTATCTCCCCACGAGATAAACCTTTTTTTGTAATTGCTGCCGCAATGGTCGATTTTTATAAACCAAAATAGTATATTTAGTATCAACAGAAATTGGTTCGCTTAAATGATAACACGCGTATATTATAAAACAAGGTTCAATTCATGGAAAAAGTAATTATTACAGGTGGTGCTGGAGCTATAGGCCTTCATTTAACAAAACTATTGGTTGCCAATTTCTATGAAGTTATTATTTTTACCAGAAATCCGAAGTCTCATCCCATACAAAACAATGTCCGTTACGTACATTGGGATCCCAGTAAACAGGAGATTGATGTCAAATCAATTCAGGAAGCCGACTATATCATCAACCTGGCGGGGGCAAACCTCAATTCGAAACGCTGGACAAAATCATATCAACAAGAAATTATTGCCAGCAGGGTAGAAAGCGGGCAACTGCTCTATCAAAGTCTAAAACAAATACCAAATCAAGTAAAAGCAGTCATATCGGCCTCCGCTATAGGTTGGTATGGAACAGACGATCAGTACCAAAAAAAACCTTTTGAAGAAGGAGATCCACAAGGTGGAAATTTTCTCTCCTGGGTATGTAACCTCTGGGAAGGAAGCGTGAAACCTATTGAAACATTGGGAAAAAGACTCATTGTCTTCCGTTTTGGAGTAGTTATCAGCAAGGATCAAGGCTTACTCAAGGAAATTAACCGTTTCCTACCCTTTCGTTCAATTCCGGTATTAGGCTCTGGAAAACAGATACTCAGTTGGATCCATATGGATGATCTCTGTCGGATGCTGCTCTTTGGCATACAAAATGATACCATAGCCGGAATTTATAATGCATGTTCATCCGAACCGCTTCCCCTCGCGGAGTTTGCAAAAAGAATAGCCAAACGTAAATATGGTCCATTCTATATTCCCCTACCCGTCCCGTCATTTTTGATTAAATTTATGCTTGGAAAAAAAGGGCAGGAAATGGTGCTCAATGGTACGTGGGTAAGCAACAAAAAGATAGTAAATGAAAAATTCCCTTTTAAATATCCCCTTTTGGACAATAATTGTATAGATAATTTACATATTGATTAATTGTTAATTCGCGTTAATTTCTGCCCTTTTTGGGACAAAATCCGTATATTTGCGGCTTATGAAGATTTTTAGATATGGCGCAAAGGGCTCCGAAAAAGCGGGAGTCATTTTAAACGAAAAGAAATATGATGTTTCAGAGGGAAATTTTCAATACAACCGCGATTTCTTTGCGGATATTGCAAATTTAGAAAGACTTCAAACATATATAAATGAAAAAGGCGACACGCTTAAAGAGATAGCCGACAACGAGCGTATCGGTACACCATTGGAAGCTCCGTCCAAAATACTTTGTGTAGGGCTTAATTTCGATGATCACGTCAAAGAAACCAAATTGCAACAAGCTTCCGAGCCTATTGTCTTTATGAAATCTGTATCTGCATTCAATGGCCCTTTTGATGGAATCACCCTTCCGAAGTTCTCTGTAAAATCTGATTGGGAAACCGAATTTGCCATTGTAATTGGGAAAAAAGCTTCTTATGTTACTGAAGAAGAAGCTTTGGACCATGTGTTTGGCTATGTGTTACACAATGACGTTACAGAGCGTGAATTTCAGATCGAGCGTGGCGGAACCTGGGATAAAGGTAAAGGATGTGATACTTTCGCTCCTATTGGCCCATTTATAGCAACCAAAGATGAATTCACAGATATTGATAATTTAAAAATATGGCTTAAACTCAATGGTGAGCTTATGCAAGATGGCAATACAAGTGATTTTATCTATCGTGTACCCAAATTGATTTCTTATTTAAGCCATTTTATGAGCTTACTTCCAGGCGACATCATTTCCACAGGATCACCTGCAGGATCTGGCATGGGCAAATCCCCACAAAGATTCCTGAAAGATGGCGATATCATCGAATATGGCATCGATGGACTAGGATCTGCAAAACAGGTGATTTCGGCTTATCAAGCGTTGTAAAAAACATATATCTGGGTTCTTTCATTCTTTTTCCGTCTGAAAGAACCCATTTTCTTTCACTTCATTTTATTTTATCCCTGGCATTTGTGTACATTTATATCAACATCATCCATTTGTCCAACTAAAATTGCTAAATCCCTGCAGGGTCAATGATTCAACTAAACAACATATCCAAATCTTTTGAGGTAAGAGCGGCACGTATTGATGCCTTAAAAGACATCTCACTGTCTATTGAAAAAGGTGAAATTTTTGGTGTAATAGGCGCTTCCGGAGCCGGCAAAAGTACTTTGATCCGTTGCGTCAACCTTTTGGAAAGACCAGACAGTGGACAAGTAATTATAGAAAATGACGACTTGATGTCGCTATCTTCCACTGGTCTTATGTTGAAAAGAAGAAAAATTGGTATGATTTTTCAGCACTTCAACTTACTATCATCAAGAACAGTGTATGAAAATATATCCTTTCCGCTCGAGCTTGAAGGCAAATCGAAAGAATTTATTAGCCAAAAAGTGTTGGAACTATTGCGTTTGGTCGGGTTGGAAGACAAAGCCGACGTGTACCCTGCAAATCTCTCCGGAGGCCAAAAACAACGTGTTGCTATCGCGCGTGCTTTAGCCAATGATCCTTACATTCTACTTTGCGATGAGGCCACAAGTGCCTTAGACCCCGCAACTACAAAATCCATCCTCAAACTGCTAAAAAAAATCAATAAGCAGCTTGACCTTACGATATTGTTGATTACTCATGAGATGGATGTTATAAAAAGTATTTGCGATCAGGTTGCCGTATTAGACCACGGAGAATTGATTGAAACCGGCCCGGTAGAATCAATATTCGCCAATCCTCAGGAAACAACAACTAAAAACTTTATTCAGTCTTCACTTGAAGTTGAAATTCCACTAAGTTTTCAGGAACGCTTAAAAAGCGCTGGAAACCCACTCGTAGAGATCTATCTAACTTCAAATGAAGAATCCATCCCATTTATACAGCATTTGGAACAACAATATCAAGTCAAGACAAATATCATTACCGCTCAAATAGATTATATTGGCGAAATGAAATTTGGTGTTATATTGGCCGAACTATCGGGTGAAAAAGAAAATGTAACACGTAGTCTATCTTTCTTAAAAGAAAAGCATGCACAAACTAAAATATTAGGCTATGTCTGATCAGGTATTTAATCTTCTGCTATCGGGTACTTTAGAAACCCTAACCATGACTTTCTTATCAGGCTTCTTTGGTTTTATCCTAGGTCTCCCACTCGGGATATACCTGTTCTTGACCCGAAAACATCAACTGCTCGAAAACAAAGCCATGCACCAACTTGTTTCATTGCTGGTGAATGTGTTTAGGTCTATCCCCTTTATCATACTTATCGTATGGATGATTCCGTTTACACGCAACGTTGTCGGAACATCAATCGGTATGGCCGCAGCATTGGTACCCTTGAGCATAGGTGCTGCCCCATTTATAGCAAGACTTGTGGAAAATAGTCTTCTGGAAATTCCAAATGGCCTGCTTGAGGCCTCAAGAGCAATGGGTGCAAATGCACAACAGGTAATTTTCAAAGTTTTGCTTCCGGAGGCTCTCCCCTCGCTAGTAAACAATGCGACAATTACCTTGATAACACTTGTTGGTTACTCCGCAATGGGCGGTGCTGTAGGTGCTGGTGGACTTGGACAGATTGGCTATCAGTATGGTTATGTCGGATATGATACTTTTATCATGAATTCTGTTCTAATTTTATTAATTTTAATAGTATTCCTGTTACAGTATACAGGAGATTACATCTCAAAAAAAGTAAACCATCGTTAACATAAATTATATCATATGAAAAAATTGAACTATGCATTTGCAATCTTAGCCTTCAGTCTTGTATCGATTGTAGCATGCAATAACAGAGAAAAGAAAGAGAATATCCTCAAAGTCGGTGTTGTGTCCGGCCCAGAAAAGGAGCTTGCGGAGACGGCTAAGAAAGTTGCAAAAGAAAAGTTCAATCTTGATGTTGAGTTAGTGGCTTTCAACGACTATGTCGTACCTAATGAGGCCTTAAATCAGGGTGATATCGATGTAAACGTATTTCAGCATCAACCCTATCTACAGGAGCAATCCAAACAACGCGGTTTCACGAAATTAACCATTGTCGGAAACACGTTTGTATTCCCCATTGTTGCCTATTCAAAGAAAATAAAAACAATCACAGAGTTACAACCTGGTGCCGTTATTGCCATTCCAAATGACCCTACCAATGGAGGACGCTCTCTTTTGCTTCTCCAACGCGAGGGAATTATCGGTCTAAAAGAAAATGTAGGTATCCAACCTAAAGTAACAGATATTGTCAGCAACCCTAAACAGGTTAAGATCATAGAGATGGAGGCCCCACAGTTACCTCGCGTCCTAGATGATCCTCAAGTTACAATTGCTATCATCAACAATAGTTTCGCCTCTCAAGCTGGGTTGGATCCCGAAAAACAAGGCTTATTCACAGAAGATAAAGAATCGCCTTATGTCAATCTGATTGTTGCCCGCTCAGATAATAAAAACGATGAGAAGGTGCAGCAGTTTATCCAGGCGTATCAGTCACCGGAAGTAGAAGCGACAGCAAAAAAAGTCTTCAAAAATGGCGCTATTAAAGGCTGGTAAAATTTTAAACATTCAAGTGATGGAATCAGGTCAATTATGCCCTTGTGGCTCTGGCAATACCTATGGGGAATGCTGCCAGCAAATTCATCGTTTCCATGCCAAAGCAACCACAGCGGAGGCATTGATGCGCGCACGTTATAGCGCCTTTGTAGCACAACAGATCGATTTCCTATACGATACGTTTCATCCCTCAACACGACGGTTCCAAAATAAACAGGCAATCGGACAATGGGCGCGGGAGAATAAATGGATGCAACTCTCTATCCTTAAATCTACATTCCAAACTGTCGAGTTTGAAGCACATTACCTGGATCCACAGATGGAAGTTCAAATTCACCATGAAAAGTCTACGTTCAAAAAACAAGATGATTTATGGTACTACGTTGACGGACGTTGATATAACATATTTCGCTTGCAAGCTAGTGTAAAGGATACCATGCCGTCAACAACAGCTTGCAAGCAGCTTTTTCAAGACCACGACCTCCCATCTCCTCAAACGACTTACTCCAGACACCTCGCCCTCCATGTACGAAAATACAAACCGGACCATTTCCAGCAGACTTCGCAAAAAGTTTGACCCCATCCTGGGTTTCAATATAAACGGATGAATCACGATCGACAACAGTCGTCTTTGTTTGAGCAAATGCCATATTGATCGTAATCATTACACACAAAAAATAAAACATAGATCGTCTCATTTCCCTGTACGAATTTGGTTTAAAGTTCTATTTGGTTTAAAGAACGGTATTTACAGCGCTAAATATAATAAATAAGCGTAGCCAAATCATCAACGCGAGCTAAAGACAATAAAAAAGCAGTCTCAACGGAATGTCAAGACTGCTTTCTTCAACGAATATTCGTCAGTTATTTCTATTAGATCGCCTCTTCAGTATCTTCGCGGTAAGGAGCTTCTTCATCAAACTCGCCCTCCCATTTCGCAACAACAACGGTTGCCAAACAATTTCCGATTACATTGACAGAGGTACGCGCCATATCCATGAGTTCATCGATACCTAAAATTGCAGCAATGACAAATGTTGGTAAACCAAATTGATCCGCTGTCGCAATCAAAATAATTAATGAAGCCCTTGGTACAGCAGCAACACCTTTAGAGGTGATCATCAATGTAAATGCAATCATTAATTGATGTCCAAACGACAAATGGATACCAGCCGCCTGAGCGACAAAGATCGCAGCCAATGATAAATAAAGTGAAGTACCATCCAAGTTAAAACTATATCCTGTGGGAATTACAAACGAAACAATCTTACGTGGTACACCAAATTTCTCCATCGCACTCATTGCTTTCGGTAATGCCGCATCTGAACTTGTAGTCGCAAATGCAATCGAAACAGGTTCCTTAATCGCATTAATAAAACGTTTCACAGGTATTTTTAGATAAAGTGCCACCGGAAGAAGAACCAGACATAAAAAACACACCAAAGCAAAATACAGCGTCGCCAAAAGCATGAAAAGATTCTTTAGAATATCGACACCGAGATGCCCCACCGTGTAGGCCATAGCGGCACCAACTCCAATAGGCGCAAAGTACATAATCATGTTCGTAAACTTAAACATGGTTTCAGACATACTCTCGGTAAAATCAACCAGGGGTTTACGCTTTTTCTCATCTACCATTGCCAATCCAATCCCAAACAAAATTGAAAATACAACAATCTGTAAAACTTGATTATCGGCAACAGATTTGACGATATTTTCAGGGAACAAGTCGCGTATAAAAGAAGTAAACTTGTATACAGGATGTACATGGTCCGGAAGTGTTTTGAGGATATGCTCATCCATACTTTCTTTCGGTACAGGCAGTTCTTCATGTGGCATATGTGCAACATCAACGCCCACTCCTGCCCGAGTCAGGTTTATCGCACCTAAACCAATAAAAATAGCACATGTTGTTGCGCAAAAGAAATAAAGCATGGATTTCCATGCCATACGTCCCACCTGTTTCAAATCAGAATGGCCTGCAATTCCATAAACAAGCGTAGCAAAGAGAATTGGGCCCACAATCGTCTTGACTAACTTAATAAAACCTTTACTCAAAGGTTGCAGGGAAATCGCTAGATTTGGAAAATCCAACCCGACAAATATCCCCATAATCATACAGGTTAAAATCCAAGTGGTCAAATTTTTCTTAAAGAGCGCATTTACAACCAAAACGGTAGCAACTATCCAACGGACAGCCATTAGAAATTCATGCGAAAAGCCTACAACCTCAAATTCGTATAATACAGCAATGATACAAGCTAATGTAACTGTGATCAGGGTCATCAACCCTATTTTGGTTTTTAACATTTAAAAGATTTTAATGGTCAAAAAAACAAAAATAAAAAAATACTATGCTTTTGCAAATATTATTATTCCAAATAGCCGAGTTTCGCAACAAAATATCGATTTCGCCAAAATAGAAAAACACAAAAAAGGCAGGAAAATTTATTATCCTGCCTTATATTTTAACGGAGTACTAAATTTATTCCGCGTGTAACCAAGCTTTTTTCGCTAATAGCTCATCGTTCGATTCACGTACATCTTCGTCATCCACACAACAATCCACAGGGCAAACCGCTGCACATTGAGGCTCATCGTGGAAACCTACACATTCTGTACATTTATCTGAAACAATATAATAGACTTCATTAGAGATTGCTTCTTGAGACTCGTTGGCATCTAGTGTAACACCATCGCCAAAATCGATAACCCCATCCAAAGCCGTCCCGTCTGAGAATTTCCAAGTTACACCAGCATCGTATATTGCATTATTTGGGCATTCCGGTTCGCAAGCACCACAGTTAATGCATTCGTCTGTAATTTTAATCGCCATTTATAACCTCACAATTATGATAAATAAACTATTTTTGCATTATCAATATGAAACAACGTCTGATTGAACAATAAGGCTAGTTGATTCACGTTGATTAATGTTAACAGCACAAATATAATACAAATTTGTGTATTCATCTTTTAAAATTTTAATATTTTGACAAAGCAACAACGAATAAATGCATTTGTAAAATTAGGCGAACAGCTGCAAAAGCGCCCTGAAGATTTGATTCAAATCATTCAATTCGCCCAACATAAAAACCCTTGGTATACCCCTCAAAATGTTGAACGCGCCATTCAAACCATTGCTGCCAATTTGACAATAGAAAAGCTGAATCACTGGTTGGCGCCATATCCAGATCTTCATTCAACGAAAATTGTAGGTTTAATTCTGGCCGGAAATATTCCATTGGTTGGCTTCCATGATATCCTATCGGTACTGATCAGCGGCTTTACAGCAAAAATCAAAGTCTCATCGGACGATGCAGGATTAACAAGCTATGTGCTCAACCTGCTTAAACAAATTGACCCATACTTTAATGATGCCTTTGAAATTGTTGACATACTAAAAGATTTCGATCTGGTTATTGCAACGGGCTCCAACAATAGCGCCCGTTACTTTGATTACTATTTTGGCACCAAACCACATATTATTCGTCGCAATAGAAATAGTATTGCCGTTATCGGCGGCCAAGAATCTTCTAACCAGTTGGAATCACTGGGACACGACATCTTTGATTATTTTGGGTTGGGCTGTCGCTCTGTATCAAAGCTATTTATTCCAAAAGACTACCCAATAGCACACTTCTTTGAAGGTATCGCTGCTTTTAACAGCATGACAGAGCATTTTAAATACAATAACAATTACGACTATAACAAATCCATCTATCTGATCAATGGCGACAAGCATTTTGATAATGGATTTTTATTGCTCAAAGAAGATGAGCGCACGGCTTCTCCCCTTGCTGTGGTTTATTACGAAACATACGAAACACTGGCTGAAGTTGAAAATAAGCTCAAACTAGCGCAAGAAAATATCCAATGTATTGTATCAGAAATAGCATTAAATGTGCCGTCGCCGGTATTTCATTTTGGAGAAAGCCAATGCCCTGCTTTAGATGATTTTGCTGATGGCGTGAATACACTGGATTTTTTATTCGCAAACCAATAAGCTTCCTTTAAATTCATAGTAAATAAATTGCATTAAAAATACTAACTTTGAAATCATGTATATCATTAAAGTAAGAGGTGTCGCCAAAATCCCTGATTATGTTCAATTAAGAGATGATGCCTTCACCTTGCTGGCATATTTTAGAGTCGACCGCCCAGATAAATCACTCGATAAGATTGGATTAGGAGAAAAGGCAGAATATATCATGCAACTGGTTAAAGAAATGCCTTTTGGGCAAATTAAAAAATTAGAATTTTAGCTTCCATGATTGAAAATAAAGTAATTACATTAAAAAACGTTGATATCTTCCAACAAAAACATCTGGTCTTGTCCAATGTCAATTTAAACATTGGTAAAGGAGAGTTTATTTACCTGATCGGCCAGTCCGGTAGTGGAAAAAGTAGTTTACTAAAAATCATTTACGGCGATTTATACATCGGTAATGGTGAAGGAATGATTGCAGGCTTTGACCTTAAAAAGTTGCACGAAAATGATGTCCCCTATTTGCGTAGAAAATTGGGTATTGTATTCCAGGATTTTCATCTTTTATCCGATAGAAGCATCGAGAAAAATCTCGAATTTGCACTGAAAGCAACAGGCTGGAAAGATAAGAAAATGATCGACAACCGTATATTGGATGTACTGGAGAAAGTTGGGCTTCGTTCGAAACTTAAGAAAATGCCCCATGAACTTTCTGGTGGTGAACAACAGCGCATTGTAATTGCCCGCGCATTATTAAATAACCCCGAAATTATTCTGGCAGATGAGCCTACCGGTAACTTGGATCCTGCTACGTCAGAAGAAATCGTCTTATTATTACGTGACATTGCCAATTCCGGAACAGCTATTTTAATGGCAACACACGATTATACCATTATCCGTAATATGCCATCACGCATCATCAAGACCGCCGATGGGGTATTACAGGACAATGTCAGTATCTAGACGGAAAACTGACATATAAAAAATGAGATTCCGACAAATTGTTAGGCTTTTTTAATAAAATCTGACAAGCTGTCGGAATTTTATTGTTTGGCAAAAACTTTGACAAACGAAGCATAGAGTAAATTTTTGAATCTAATTTTAGCATTGAAGATATGAATGAGCAAGATAATTATTACGATGAAGGTCAAGATCCAGTAGAAACAAATTCTTCTGAACAACAGGAACAGCCTGCTGATAATATAGCAGAAGAACTGTCTACTGAAGAGAAATTGGCTGCAGAATTGGCAGAGGCAAAGGATAAATACATTCGTCTTTCTGCTGAATTTGACAATTATAGAAAACGTACAAGCAAAGAACGTGTTGAATTGATTCAATCAGCTGGAAAAGATGTCATCAGTAAGCTATTACCTACACTAGATGATTTTGACAGAGCGTTAACAGCCATGGAAACAGCGACAGATGTTGAATCTGTAAAAACAGGAATGGATATTGTTAACAACAAATTCAGACAAACGTTGTCGCAATTGGGGTTAAAGGAAATGGAAGCTACAGGCCAAGCCTTCGATCCTGAATTACAAGAAGCTATCACGGCAATTCCTGCACCCACAGCAGAATTAAAGAATAAAGTAGTGGACGTGATCGAA
>NZ_DKSP01000250.1:0-8382 GCF_002472745.1 Sphingobacterium sp. UBA7253
AACGTTTAGGACGCAAGTGAAATTGGATTGATAAACTATTCAATCTTTATTTATGATACACTTCTTTAATTCATTGGTAATTTTAACTATAGTAGGATTGATAACCATCTCTACCAATGTGAAAACCAAAGATCCTCAGGCCAATATTGGGGACACTATAGTAGAATATAAATCTTCAATCAATCGCACTATTAAGCCCAGTATCCTACACAATATGCGACAAGATAAGGTTCAACTATACATGGATTACAAAGATTCTATTTTGTAACATTAACTTTCTTATTTGAAGTGACTGTTTTTATTTTTTGAAAAATATAATTTTTAAATTACTTTATTGTTATATAGATTAATTTCGTATATTGAGTTATATTGAAAATCAAGAGGGTATGTTATGGCGTCTGTTCTGTTTTGCAGCGCTCTAGCGCAATTTCCATCTTTGTGAAGCCTATATTTTTAAATTGATTATTCTTAAATAGCTTGTTATGAAAAAGAAAAGTTCGTCGTGGTTTTTTTATGCCATTATTGCTATTGTCATTTGCGTATTTTTATTATTGAATCTACCTGAACTTATTCAGGGATTTATGAACGGTTATAATTCAGTTATTAAATAGCAGCCTGTTGTTTACCGTTTAATTTACCATACTTACCGAGTTTTTTACTGTGTTTATCTAAATTTTGTAGCTGTTGCACGCGCTGTATTGTAGTTTAGAATGAGTAAATAGAATAGGATTAACACCGTATTTCTTGAATTGAACTTAATCAGATCTAATGAAACGAGTCGAAATATTTAAAACCAATGTTTATCGAATGAAGGATGCACAGCGAATTGTTGCAACTCTTGTCAGCCTCTTTTCCTCTTATAAAATTAATTTCGATCTTGACGATGAAGAACGTATTCTAAGAATTGAATCTTCACAATTGGAAATTGAGACCAACAGCATTGTTAGAAAGATGTTTGAGTGGGGTTATCGTTGTGAAAGAATCATTTAATTATGCTCAAAAAATAAAAAACTAACAATTATATTAATTTTCATTGTAAATTGTGCTGGTAATTTGTTGAACAAAAATGTTGGCAGGTCTTAGGGATATTATGTCGAATAGTCAAGGATTTCAATATAGGATTATTCAAAAAAACAGTCTTGGTAAGCGCAATATATCGGATATGATTGGTAATAGAATGCTCATTCTTTTAATTTTCTTTATTTTTAATACAGATTGTTTGGCACAAAATGGTACTCCTTTATTGATGGGGAGGTCAGAGATTTTGCATTCAAAAGTTTTGGGTGAAGACAGAATGATCAACATTTATCTTCCCGACAATTATAACCCCAATGATGCTGTTCGCTATCCAATTGTATATGTTCTTGATGGTGGTGTTGATGAAGATTTTTTTCATATTGCGGGTATTGTCCGTTTCAGTACACAACCCTGGATCGATAGATTCCCTCAAAGTATTGTTGTTGGAATAGGTGGAAATACACGTAGAAGAGATTTTACCTTCCCTGTTGAAAATACAGATTTTATAGAAAAGGAAGGTTTTCAAAAAGCTAGCTTTCCCTCGTATGGTGGTTCCGAAAAATATAGAACCTTCATGAAAAATGAATTGATTCCTTACATAAGTGGCAATTATAAATCGAATGGAAAACAGACTTTAATAGGAGAATCACTGGCTGGGCTTCTTTCCGTAGAGATACTATTAAAACAACCCGAACTATTTGATGACTATATTATTATAAGCCCAAGTTTGTGGTGGGGCGAGGAGTCATTATTGAAAAAAGCGGAGAAGTTTCTACAAGGTAATTTGAAAAAAGATGTAAAAGTTTATCTTGGTGTGCCCAATAAAGAAGAAGATGTGAGAATGTATGACGAGGCCATAGCGTTATCTGATATACTTAATAACAATAAAAAAATTCATTTTGTATTTGATTACATGCCTGATGAATTGCATTCCACTGTAATACATCAAGCGGTCTACAACGCTTTTAAGAAGTTGTATCCAAAAACATTTTATTCAAAATAGTGTGGGGATATGTAGCGATTAATTTTATTTTATACTTAGGTTTCTTCTATCGTGCCATTCATCTTCCAGGATTGACATCAATAGCTTGTCGTGAAATTGATTATCCCTAAAACAGGCTTTACGCATTCTTCCTTCCAATTGAAATCCTGCGTTTTCATATGCTTTTATCGCTGCATAATTCGGTTCAGATACCGTAAGCATAATTCTATTGAGCCCTAGATTTCCAAACCCTATATCTAGGATTAATTTGGTAACTAAAGAGCCTATCCCTTTCCCCCATTCTTGGCGATTCCCTATAAAGATAAAATACTCTCTGGATCTGTTTAGCTTGGAAATATTACAAATGCCCGCATACCCAATCAGTTTATTCGAATCGTTTAGGAAAATTCCACGATTAAAATTTTTAGAATCGTTGACAACGGATAAAAACCAATTGTCTATATGATCCTTTGATCGGAGTGACTGAAAAAGAGAGAGGGAATATTTAATAGATAAATCGTCATTGAGCCATTCATAAAATGGTGAGACATCTTCAACAGAGAGTGGTTTTAAGTTGACCATGGTTTAAGGTATATTGCATTCATTATTTTCAAAATTTATTCAGGTTCAAAGGCTCTTCAGCTAATGCTCGTTCCCCTGATAGATGCACATAGGGTCGTTTTTCTTTGCTCTTTCGAAGCTTTTTTTGTTAGAAATTGACGGAAGTACGATTTGCTATTAGCATTTGCATATGAAAGTGCAGGTAAATTTCCTGCGCTATCTTCTTGACCATTTTATTTTTACTGCTGATAGGTTGGAAGTCTCAAGACGTTGATTCGGTTCGACTTCAAAACCATTTTTCATATAGAAACCTAGCGGTGAATTATACGGGCAATTATTATTTTTTTTCTCCATGTGATGGTCTATCACCCAGCCGTTAAGCTCCGTTTCTTCAGATTTCAATCTGTCAAGTAGATTGGAACCTATTCTTTTTTTGTGTAAAAGACTTGAAAGTATAATAAGAAACCAGCGTTTTGTATCGCGATCAAATTTTGAACACCAACCGACAATTTGTTGATTTTGTTTGACAAGGATGTGTTGTGGTTGGCCTAAGCTTTCCAAATAGTTCTCAAAGGTCGATAGGCTGGAATATGCCATAACTGCGGGATATTCTTCATTCCATAATCCCATGATAGCAATTTTTTCGTTCCTGTCAAGTTCTGAGGTCATCAGATATTCAGTCGAGATTGTATTCATTTAGATTAATTTACCATAATTTGCTGAATTATAAAGAATAGAGTTAAAATATCTATACGGTAGTTTTACAACATACGGTTATGGCCGTATGGTCCTCATTCATGAGCAAATTTGCTGTTTTATTTTAACGGCTTAATGATCACTTGGTCCACCGTTTTCCCCTGCTGATCGAGAATTTTGAAGATTCCTTTTTCGTCGTCTAAATCTACGCGAAGCACATTATTGTTGGAATTTACAATGATCGGAAATTGTATTGTATTTGTCGCATTTTTGATTATGTGTCTATGTAAATGTCCTGATAGCATGATCTGTGTTCCTGCTTTGTTGAGGATAGGAACAAATTTCTCCAAAATCTCTTGTTCCCCATGCCAACCACCAAAAGGGGGCATATGACAGATTACGATCTTATATTTGGCATCTTTAAATGACGGATCTTCAACAGCTTGAGCTAACCAGGCTGCTTGTTCACTTCTATAGTTATCCATATCTACAATACCACTATATTCAATGTCGGTATCGGGTTTATCTTCACCACAATCTAAAATGATAAAACCAACATTTCCATGCCTAAATTGGTAATATAGTTTACCTGTTGGTGTTGGGAAATATTGGGGATATTCCATGGCAAAAGGTCCACGTGTTTCATGATTGCCTCTTGAATAAAACATTGGTTTTTCGCTGGCGAACTTTTTAATGGCGGTATCCATAAACCCTTCATATAGTTGTGTTTCGCTTAATAGGTTACTAACCATATCACCGTTGAATACCACAAAGTCACTGGTCTCTAGACCGCCGATATCCAATAGCTTATCGAGAACCTCATTGCGTTCGTGAATATCATTAACTACCGTAAAATGGGTAGATTTGGCCATGCCAAAGGTTTGGAAAAATAGGGGTGCCTTTTGATAGACATCACTGGCCACCACTTTTCCATATTGGACATTGACTCCAACATGTTTGAGAACTTCCTGATTATATACACGATATCTATAGCGTGTTCCAGGTTTTAAATTGGTCAATGTAACTTGATGTAAAGTGCCTACCTTTTTGAAGCCATAGGCAGCCGCATAATATTTTGGTCTTTCCTTAAAGTAAAAGTGACTGGAGTCATCTGGGGCCAGCTCAACCCAGCCAGTAGCAGGCTTGTCTGTCGTCCAAATAATGGAAACAGATTGCTCTGTCAATCCTTGAATGAAAGGTAAGTGATTTATTCTGATCGCATCCTGACCAACTGCCATAAAACAATTGAAGAACAACAATAGGATGATGCATTTTAGTTTCGTCATTGTAGTACCTGGGTCTATAATTGATTTACCGATGTAAATCGGTTTTTTCTTAAGCTAAAGATATAAAATTGTGTAAAAAAGCCATCAATCAAAATGTAACAGTCTTGCTAGACTACATGGTACCCCGTTTTGTTTTTTGCTAAAAAAGTGCTGTAAACAGGTAATAATTAAGAAAATTAGACCTGTGTTTGGCACTTATATTTGGAATAACCTAAGTATGAGCACCTAATCAAACACAAATGAAAAAGATAGTTTTATTTTTATCTGTGTTTCTAACTTCACTAATTGCACTAGGCCAGCAGATCACGGGTACCGTACGTGATAAGAATGGTAAGCAATTAGCCGGAGTAACTTTAAGAAACACGAGTACTTCCAATAGTACACAGACCGATGATCAGGGGAATTTTAAGATTTCAGGTAAAGCTGGAGATGTCTTGGAGACGAGTTTTATCGGATACGAGCGAGCGCGTCAGCCTATCCCTGCAACCGGTAAAATGACCTTTACCTTGGTCGAAACATTAAGTATTCTTGACGAGGCCGTGGTTATCGGTTATCAAAGTACTTCCCGCAAAAAAGCTACTGCAGCTATATCAAGTATTTCAGGTAAGGATCTGGAAAATCTTCCAGCTGCCAGTTTTGATATGTTGCTTCAGGGAAGATTAGCTGGCGTCAACGTTCAGAATTTTTCTGGCGCTCCGGGTGCTTCGCCAACATTGGCTGTTCGTGGTACATCGGCAGTTAGCCTGAATTACTCCAATGATGACTATTACAATGTCATTAGTAATCCACTCTATGTTATTGACGGAGTTCCACAGCCTACAGAACAATTTGTGGGCCCGAATACAGGAACAGGAACCAACTACCTTGCAGGTCTAAATCCGAATGATATCGAATCTGTGGACGTGCTCAGAGATGCTTCTGCTGCTGCAATTTATGGGTCTAGAGCAGCAAATGGGGTGATTATGATTACGACGAAAAAAGGGCGTAATGGCGATCCCCGTTTTATGCTAACCGGATATGGAGGTCTAACGCAACGGCCCGAACTACGTGAAGTAACACTCGGAAGAACCGAACGTGAGCAGAAGATGACGATACTAAAAAATCAACTCTCTTCCAACGATTTTAGAAATCTACCTTTTATGCTAACCGATTCGCTAAACCCTGCATTCAATGGAAATACAGATTGGCAGGATTTATTCTACCAAAAAGGAAAGATAAAGAGTGCAGACCTTTCTGTTAGTGGCGGATCGGCAATTAGTTCGTATCGTTTTAGCGGAAATTATTACGATGAGGCCGGGATCATTAAAGCAACCGGGTTTAAACGCTATACAGGAAGACTCAATTTGTCCAGTAAGGCTATCAATGAGCGTTTAACCATCAATCCCATTGTTGCCTATTCGTATAATAAGCGAGCGCGGGGGAGCGGGAGTGATGTGAGCCCAATAGCATTGAGTGCGGGTAGTATGCCATCGTCACTTTTTAATCTTTCAGATGCTAAAAAAGCTTATCTTTTGGGTACCTATGATAGTAGTCTTGACAATAATGAATCTTCTAATCTGAATACCAATCTAAATCTGATTTTCAATATTGCACCTGGGTTAACTTTTACCTCCCAATCTGCCTATATCAAAGATATGGCCAACAGGGCTTATAATAGACCATCAGCCTTGATGAGTGGGGCGGGTAATTATTCGTCAGCTTATTCTTATGAGAATAGCCAGGTCAGGATATCGAACTTTTTAACCTACGTCAAACAGTTTGGAAAACACTCGCTCAATGTATTACTGGGCCAGGAAGCTGAAAAGAATAGAATGCAAAATGTATCAGCTTGGGGCAGCCAGGGCGTATCGGATCAGATCCAAGTGGTTACAGGTTTTCTGCAAAATAATATTGGTGCCAACTCCGATTTGCAAAAATGGTCACAGCTATCTTATCTCGGTCGCTTTTCCTATGATTTTGATAGTAAATACCTTTTTTCAGGTGCTGTACGTGCTGATGGTTCGTCCCGCTTTGGAGAGAACAACAAATGGGGATATTTTCCATCGGCATCTGTTGGCTGGATTTTAACTGAAGAAGATTTTCTAAAAAATAACCCTACATTCACCTTACTTAAAATTAGAGGAAGTTATGGATTGACTGGATCGCTCCCTTCAAGTAACTATTTGCAGTATAATCTCTATAATGTCAATAATGGTGGGTATCAGGGTAATTCCGGAGCAACTTCCTATAATGGTCAGGTGGCTATTACGCCAAACTTTAGAAATGGTGTTGCACAAAAGAACCTGAGTTGGGAACGTAATAGACAGTGGAATCTAGGCGTTGATATGGAATTGTATAGAGGACGATTTACAGCTATGGTCGATGTCTTTAATAAGGAAAATTATGACGGACTATTTGATGTAATGCTCCCGGTGACTTCAGGATATGATTATGCCAAAACAAATTCTGTCGGGATTCGCAATTCAGGTGTCGATATTCAATTATCAGCTGATGTGCTCCCACGTAGCTCCGCATTAACCTGGCGATCCAATTTAAATATTTCTTATGTCAAGAATCGAATTATGAACCTTCCAAATGGTGGCCGTGATATGGTCATGGACGGCGATCGATTTGATAAATCACATATCCTTTCCGTAGGTAGTCCAATCAATGCATTCTATCTCTATAAAACTTTGGGCGTTTTTGCTACCCTGGATGATATTCCTGTTAACCCCTATACAGGTGAGCGTTATCGCAATTCCAATGGAACGTTCAACCCAGGAGATTTTTATTTTGAAGATGTTGATGGCGATTATTTTGTAGACGTGTTTAACAGTGGTATCAATCCGGATAAAAGGGCTATTGGAGATCCCAATTTTAAATGGACAGGAGGTTGGAATAATGTCTTTAACTATAAAGACTTTTCGCTTACTTTATTTTTTACCTATGGTTTTGGAAGAGATGTACTAAATCTTTTTGAATCAGATCAATTTAATAATTCCACTTCCGGAGATGCGGTATCAAATTTCACTTACTATTCGATACGGGATTTAGATAAACTGAATATTTGGAGGCAGCCAGGTGATAAAGCCGAATATGCCAAATATGATATCGGTACCTATCGCTACTACTATACCTCTGCACAGACTTTCTTTTTAGAAAATGGTTCCTATATGCGTTTCAAGAATCTTATTTTTTCTTACAACCTCCCTGAACGCATTAGCAAGAAATGGAGTATTTCTAAAGTGAGATTCTTTGGTATAGTTGACAATGTAGCCCGTTGGCAAAAATCAAAAAAATTGCCTGATGCCGAGGCAGTAAACCCATATGGAGAGTATAACGGTGGGGGTTATCCTATTCCAAGAAAATATACATTAGGATTTGAACTAACTTTTTAAGACGATGAAAAGATTTTTTTTAAACTATAGACTAGCTGTGCTACTGATGCTGGTTTTCTTGCTAGGGTCATGTAAAAAGTTTTTGGTGGAAGAACCTGTCAATTCAACCTTTGCGGGTGCGTATTGGAAAAGCTCCGGCGATTTGAGAAGTGCTATGGCCGGTAACTATGCCTTGGTGCGGGATGTGATGAATTCTGGTAACTGGAATCCGAGTCCTCGATACTTTATGTATGGCGATGCAATTGCCAAGAATTATTTTACAATCCAGTATAATGGCGATGGTCTGGAAGGAATTCAAGACGGAGATTTCACATTTCAATACAACGTAGAAAATTTCGGAGACTGGACCAAGTATTATAAAGCGATTACGATGAGCAATATCCTTATTAATCGAGTTCCTAAGGTAGCGGACGACTTGCTGACCGATGTGACCAATCCGACGAAATTCAAAAATGAGATGCTC
>NZ_DKSP01000250.1:8454-11264 GCF_002472745.1 Sphingobacterium sp. UBA7253
GAGAGGCCTATTTTTTACGGGCGTTCACTTATTTTATGATGCTACGTGTTTGGGGAGATGTCCCCTTGGTAACTGAAGAATACGATGATCCTATTTCTGCTCCGGAATTAGCACGAAGTACCAAAAAAGAGGTTATGGCGCAGATTGAGAAGGACGCACTGTTGGCACATGAACTGCTACCTTGGCAATATTCACTTGTTGGGAATGCGAAAGTTACAGCCAATAAAGGCGCAGTGAATGCATTGTTAGCACATTTTTACCTTTGGAAGGCCACAATGAGCGATGTCAATTCAAACCAACCGGATCTCGAAGCGGTAGACAAAGCCGATAAAGCCATCGATGAAATCTTAAATAATGGTATGTATTCACTGACTGATACATCCAATTATTACAAGACTTTCGAAGGACTTTCGAGTGAGGGTATTTTTGAAATTGCAATGAGTGAAAATACGCGTGAAGGAACCAACCAGCATATTGCCAATATGTTTTTGAGAACTGCGCAGCTGGCAACTACTGGAACAAATTCGAGGTGTTATGTCAATGCAGATTATCTGACAAATCATTTTTATAAAATAGACCAAGTTTGGGATTGGTATTGGAATACAAGTTTGCAGCAGTGGGAGTGGAAAGCGATGCCTTCACAGGTCTTTGACGATAGCGATATTCGCTGTCGACGTAATTTTACAGATTTAAACAGCGATAAAGCTACTTGCATAAAATATCAAAGTGTTGTCTATCGTAATCCATCACAAAAGCAAGATCCTTATGTTAGCAATAATTTGATTGTCTTTAGGTTAGCGGATATGCGCTTGTTGAAAGCCGAAATTGCACTCTACAGAAATCAAGTCTCTAAAGCGATAGATATCATCAATGAATTTAGAAAAAGGAATGGCGCCGATGAATCTGCATTCGTGGATAATACATCGAGTAAAGACGATGTCATGTACGAATATATTATTGAAAGAGGTAAGGAACTTTATCTCGAAGGGCATATTTTTTATGATCTATTGCGAACAAAGCAATACAGCAATTTTGTTCCATGGCTTTCAGAATCCCGTTTTCGTCAAGAAGGATTTTATTGGCCGATTAATCCAGCCCTATTCAAAAATAATAACAAGTTGACACAGACCTCTTACTGGAGAGGAAAGGTTTAAGCACTAACTAAAAGAATTATGAAAAAGATAACAGGATTGTTTGCGTCGTTATTGATCTTTCTTTTTGCTTGTAAGAAAGATAATTACAAAGTAGATGGAGGAAAGAGCGACGCCCACGTGAATCAGACAACCTATGATTTTTTAAAGCAGCACGGTAGCTTTGATTCATTGGTTAAGATTATAGATCGCGCTGGTATTAAAGATATTGTCAATTCGGATGTCACTTTCTTTGCAACGAGTGATTATGGCGTACGGGATTATGTAGCCGCCAAAAAACAACAAAAGATCATTGAAGTAGGAAACGAAAATATTCAGTTCGGGATAAATAACATCCCAGTCAAGGAATTACGCGATTCGATGATGATTTATCTATTCGATGGAAAGATTACAAGAGAGAATCTCAGCCCGGATAATAAATATTTTGTGAGCAAGCTTGGCGCGATCCCAAATGTCAGGTTCAATATTAAGTTGCGCAGAACACGTGATTACAGCGATTATTTGGATTATGTAGACTATCTCAATTTTACAAAGGTTATCGGGACTCTTGATGCTGAAGAACCAGATTATAATGCGATTCCCAAAGATCAGCTCGATAAATCCTATGATTGTCAAACCTCAGGAATTATTACGACGACAGGTGTATTGCATGTATTGCAAAACACGCATCGTTTATTTTTTAACGCCGGAAAAATGGCTGACTAAAAACAGATATGAAAACGAATTTAAAAATTTTATATAGCCTAGTGTTTGTTTTTACACTGACTTCTGGGTGCAAAAAAATTGAAAACGGCTTTTTGAGTGAAGGTATCCGTTATAAAGACAATACCATCTTTTGTAAACGTGGGATGTCGCTTACGATGTCTGACCGTATCAATACAGATGGCTCCACTCCGCCCTATACATTCGAATTGTTAAATTTAAAGGATGAAGCAACAGGTCAGCCCGCACCGGATGTCTTTTTTAAAGAATTTGACATTCTAACCTTTAAGCCTGGTTTAGTATTCAATGCCGAGACAGATACCACGGTCGAGCTTCTCAATAAAAAGAGAGAAACAGTAAAAAAGGCTCCGATGGAATTCAATACCGTCAGTGGACAGCTGGTTTTTAATCGAGCTTCTGCCAACCTACCTCTAGGGCGTTTTAATTTTGATGTCAAAATGACCAATCCAAGAGGAGAACGGGTATTCCCTAAATTGGCAACCATTGAGATTGTAGAGCCCACGATTGATGATATGTTTAAAGTAACATATCAGGCGGCGTCAGGATCAAGTGCTGCTGAAGTTTTTACTGGGATCACGGCTCCAAAGGTGACTTGTACAAAAATTTCAAACGATGGCGCTCGTGTTATTCTAAAGATCGTCGATAAAAATGGAAATGCATTCAATCCTAAAAATGGAGAAGTGATCAAAAGAGGGGATCGTCCGATGTTTGAATCTCATGTGAAGTTTAATCCCGTACAGGTTACAGATAATTCAATGATCTGTGATTTTGAAGTAGCCCCCTTTCCATTGGCTAAATTAATTGGAAAAGATGGAACAGATTGGGGATTTCTCAATTATTATCGCATCCCAATGAAGTATGCACAGATAGATGGGTTGAGTGCTAATAATGTTAACCCCGTATTTGGATTCCAACTATTGATGGAAGGTACTTATG
>NZ_DKSP01000250.1:11382-32093 GCF_002472745.1 Sphingobacterium sp. UBA7253
GATGGAAGGTACTTATGAGGTTCAGGTGAAACTGCCAACAGTAACGCGTATAACACAATAACGATTAGGGGGGGCAAAGCGGGGCTCCCCTTGTTTTTAATAGATCCAAAAGATCAAAGTGCAAAAATTATCCAATAATGAGCAAATCTTGATATTTTATTTGATCTCAGATTGACGTATAATAAATATGTTGTGTTTGTTATTTATATTTAGTAAACCAATGTTGAGTACCCTAAATACCGACGCACTATGAAAACACTACAGTTTAATATCCCCGTGATACAAGGACAGAGTATAACTGTTCAAGAGGATATATCGGAATCTTTCTACCCGCATTTGCATCGTCATCAAGAAGCGCAACTGATGTGGATTACAAAGGGAAGAGGTGTATTGCTCGTGGATGAAACCTTGCATAGCTTTAAAGAAAACGACATCTTCTTCATTGGCGCGAACCAGGCGCATGTATTTAAATCTGTTTCTGAAGATAAGGCGAGCGATGCGGCACGTTCGATTTCCATATTTTTTGATCCTGCTGGGAGATTAAAACAGCTCTTTATGTTGGGCGAATTTGAACCATTGGAGCAATTTTTAAAACAGGATTCCAGGGGGTTTAAGATTCCTAAGATGGATTTCGAAGTGGTATCTAAGCGTATTATGTTGTTAAAACAATCCGAAAAGATAGATAAAATGATGCATTTCTTTTATTTGTTAAGAACACTATCTCAAATTTCAAAGAGAACAGATTCACTCTGTCCTGAACTTATGGAGGCTGCCGTCTGTTCGATTGGAAAAAATAACCGAATTGAAAAGGTTTGTCATTATATCAATACACATTTTAAACATGGGCTTACTTTAGAAAGTGTAGCAGAGAGTGCACACTTGTCGCCACAGGCATTCTGCCGTTATTTCAAAAAACACTGTGGAATCACCTTAGTTGGTTATCTAAACCGGATACGAATTAATGAGGTTTGCAGTCAATTGGGAAAAGATCATTTACATTTGGAAAATATCTCATTTATCGCTTATAACTGTGGCTTCAATAGCATTACAAATTTTAACCGCGTATTTAAACAGATTATCGGCTGCACACCGAAAGAGTATATTTTGCGCTATGATCAGCGATATACAGAAAATACAATTGTTTCATATGTTTAGTTTAAGGCCACGTCGTGAGACGTGGCTTTTATGCTTATTTGACACTACTTTCAAAATGATAAGTACCCGAACCTATATCGTGGCTGGAATCAACGAGTACAATTTTTGCCCGTGTATTTGCCGGGACGGTGACATCTAGTTTCAATAGATTATTCTCTAACAGCCAGGCCGATTTTACCGTACCGTACACCGTTTCAAGTTCTGCAGATGCATGTGTTAATTTACCACCCGGTTTTGGAGCAATAACGATAGATTTATAACCCGGAGCATCTGCTGCCGAGTTAATTCCAGCTATTGTTCGATACATCCAGTCGCCAATAGCGCCATAGGCGTAATGGTTATAGGAGTTCATGTCTGGAGTTTGAAAAGATCCATCAGGTTTGATACCATCCCATCTTTCCCAGATGGTGGTAGCGCCCATTTTCACTGGGTAGAGCCACGAGGGATAACTCTCTTGCATCAATAGATCGTATGCAACGTCATTATGTCCAAATCGAGTCAAGACATGGCATATATAAGGGGTACCCAAGAAACCTGTCGTGAGGTGGTTGCCATAATCCCGGATGTTGGTAACAAGGCGATCAGCACATGCGGCTCGTAATCCTTCAGGCAACATATCAAATTGCAGTGCCAGTACATAAGCCGTCTGTGTACCGGATACGAGGCGACCTGTTGGAGTCATATACTCCTTTGCAAAGGCTGCTTTGATGTTAAAAAGTAATGCCGTGTATTTGGCAACGTCTTCTTTTTTGCCTAAGACCTCCGCTGCGTTAATCAGTAGTTGCGTCGAGTGAGCATAAAAAGTCTGTGCGATTAGATATTTATCGGTTACAGCGGCTCTTCCATCATTATCATCATTCGGACGGTAAAAAAGCCAATCCCCAAAATGAAAACCTGAATTCCAGAGATTATTTTTCGCAACAGAAGTAATATAACCCACCCATTTTTGCATACTTTCGTATTGTGTTTCCAATATTCTGCGATCTCCATAAGCGCGATACATATCCCAAGGAATAATTGTGGCTACATCGGCCCAACCAGCTGACGCGCCATCATTGATCCCGAGTACATTTGGTACGACATGCGGAATGAGCCCGCTGGGTTGTTGGTCAGCTTTGACATCCTTTAGCCATTTTGTAAAGAATCCTGCCACATCCATGTTGTAAGCAGCGGTATTCGCGAAAGCTTGTGCATCGCCTGTCCAACCTAAGCGTTCATCGCGTTGTGGACAGTCGGTAGGTACATCTACGAAATTTCCTTTTTGTCCCCATTGAATATTGTGCTGCAATTGGTTGATTAGGGGATTGGAAGTCGTAAATTTACCCGTTGTCGCCATATCAGAATAGAGAGCCACGGCCGTTAGATCATCGGATTTTAATTCTCTGGGATAGCCCTCAACTTTAACATACCTAAAACCCTGAAAAGTAAAATGTGGCTCAAAGATTTGTTCGGCCCCACCTTTTAAAATATAGCTGTCCTGAGCCTTGGCAGATCGTAGATTTGTTGTATAAAAATTACCTTCTTTAGTAAGTACTTCAGCATGACTTAGTGTAATCTTTGTTCCAGTAGGGCCCTGTGCCTTTAACATCACCCATCCGACCAAATTTTGCCCAAAATCTACCACAGTTTCCCCTTTTGGGGTTTTAAATATGCTGAGGGCTTTAAACTGCTCATGTTTCCTAACGGGAGGACCGCTCATCGCGATAAGCTTTTCCGTTTCTTTGTTCATCACATTTACATTCTTCCAGTTGCTATCTTCTTTAAAATCAATATTATCCCATCCAGTAATCTCCATTCTAGCATCGTAAATCTCTCCATCATAGATATCCGACGCCATAATAGGCCCATAAGTATACTTCCAGTTCTCATCCGTATTTATTGTTTCCCTTGTGCCGTCGGTATATTCGACCTCAAGTTGTAAAAGCAGTCCCCTTGTATCGCCATAGAAATTATGTTGGTTCCCAAAACCAATACGGCCTTTATACCAGCCATTGCCAAGACTTGCGCCCAACGCATTCGAACCCACTCTAAGCAATGCTGTAACATCGTAAACTTGGTATTGCAAGTGGTTCTTGTAACTGGTCCATCCCGGAGCAAAATATGTGTCACTTATACGGACGCCGTTAAGCTTGGTTTCGTATAGGCCTTTTGCCGTAATGTAGGCCATCGCTGATTTTATCTTTTTTTTCAGGCTGAATTCTTTTCTGAAAAGTGGACTTCGGGACGAAGTGTCCTTTCCTGAGACAGTGATCCATTGTGCAGACCAATCTGAGGCAGAGATTCCCATTTGAAAGAATCCAATTGTGGACCAGGCAGATGTATTGCCGTGATTGTCTGTTACCCGGACTTGCCAAAAATATTTTTTCTTTGACTGAAGGGGAGATCCCGCGTAGTCAATTAACACAGATTGGTCTGTGGAAGCACGATGTTTCCAAACTAGATCTTTATCTTTATTTAAGAAAGTTTTGTTTGTTCCCACTCGGATTTCATATTCGGTTTGTTGTGTGTTTTTCTCCGTAGAGGTTATTTTCCAGCTCAATCTCGGAATCTCGGTTTCAACGGCCAATGGATTGCTCAGATGTTCTACCTTTAGGTCAATTACCGCTAGTTTTTGAGCGAAAGTGGAGAGATTTAGCACGATCAGAAGTCCTAATATTCCTAATTTTTGAAGCATAGTCTTCATAGATGGTTTTATATTTGATTAATAACGTGTTGTTTGGAGTATAAAAGTAATATAGCTATTATCCGCAATAAATTTTATATAAGCGTCATGTACTATCCTGACACTAAAGAAAAACTTGTCTTATGCTAAGGTCGATTGGAAAATCTATCTATAAATTCGTTAATAATAACGGAAAATCGAGGTCGTGTTTAATATTCAAAAAATAAAAATTCGCAATGGAAAATTATAGTCAAACTATCCAGTTGGGTGTAACAAAAGATCGGGTCTTTAAAGCACTAACCGATGAAATACCATTTTGGTGGACAACCATGTTTGAGGGCTCTTCCAATAAGAAGGACGATAGATTTACAATTCGCTTTGGCGATCTTATTTACAAAGTAATGCAAGTGGAAGACTTACATGAAAATGCAAAAGTTGTTTGGCATGTCGAAGATTCATTGATAGCCCTTCCCGGATTGAAAAATCAAAAAGAATGGATTGGCACAACGATCGTTTGGGGCATCACAGAAAAAGAAAACGGGATTGTGTTGCAACTTGAACATATTGGCTTATCCCCTGAAATCGAATGCTATGATATTTGTACAGATGGATGGCGACAATTTGTGAAAAGTTTAGAAGCATATATTGAAACAGGTAAAGGACAACCTTTTTCGAATTGATCCTTACTAGCGTACCAAAATAATATATAACTGTGAGCCTGCCCCTGGGGGGCTCCAGTATCTGTCTCTCCTCCGAGATTAATAATCCCTAAAACAGTGCCTCTATAATTTTCTTTCTCCCAAAAAGTACCATAGGCTTGATTCTAAGCTGTCTATCATATATCCATTGGATCCCAACTCATCTTCAGATTTACTCCTGATGTCATGTAGAATGATGCGGTCGAAATAAAACCTCTCCACTGTGGAAAAATTGATTGGATCTGAATTCAATGGAACTAGGATAGCTATAATTTCTGGTAGAAGCTTTGTTAATTGTTTGATTAATTTATGAAAATAACAATTAAATTAATAATCTGTTTGATGAAATAATTGAAATAATTTACGATATTTGAATGAATTATAAAACTGTGAGGAAATAAAAATTAATATGCTTTCTGAACGATCAATGGCCATATGGATCTGCATTGGTGTGGAAAGCATTTATTTTTAGAATTGAATAAGAACAATGGAGTATTTTTCCCAACTTGGATACCATTCTAACGAAATCATAAAATTCGCTGCCGCTAGCGGAATCTTTTCCCTACTTTTAAAATGTGGTGAAGTAATCCATTTTACACCGCAAGATCCGGAGTATTTTAGAGCCTGGTTGATTGAAAAAAATATTGAAGATATTAAAAGCGAAAAACAGCAGCGAGAATTTTTGGGGACTAGCATTTAATACCATAAACCTGTTGCTGTTATATCCTTGTTCTCGATGAAAGGATTTAATTGCCCGGATCCGACAAAGATGAAGTCTTATGAGGTTGAGCTGTCAGCACTTGCGACCAGCCAAGGAAAGGTAATAGGAGAGTTGTAGACACCTGATTTTCAATTTAATTTGCTGAAGGATCTCATTACACCTAAATTGTTCATCGAATCTGTTTTTCAGTTGGACGAATACCCTGCATTGACCGTTAAGATGGTTCAAGCTTATAAATCAGAGAATTTGGAAGAGTTGACAAAATTGCTCCAAGATCCAGCCTGGATGACGAAAGAACAAAAAGAAAAATTGTTAATTGGGAGAAATTTGAATTGGAGTAACCTGATACCCCCTATGATCAATGAAGAATCCTGTTTTATTGCCGTTGGCGCAGGGCATTTGGTCGGTGATCAGGGGCTAATTACCTTACTCCGAGAAAAAGGATTCAAAGTAGAGGCCGTAAAATAAATCTTATCTTAGTGGATATTTAAAACTAAGAAAAAAATGGCATCCGAGCACAACAAAACAGTAGAGATATTGAAAACAGGTGGCAAGACATATTTGATTTTTGGGATAAGTAGGGGATTAGGCAGAGCTATAGCGTTGAATTTGCCAAGTCAGAATGATCTAATATTTGGTATTTCCAGGAATGAACCAAATTATTTAAGTGCCAATTCAGACATCCGATGGATTGCTACCGATCTATCCCAACCGAAAGAATCTTCGGAGACGATAAAGGCGATAATAGGAAATCAGCGGATTGATTATTTTATCTATAATGTTGGGATATGGGAAAAAGATGCATTTACGGAAGCGTATAATTTTGCAGATAGCAGCGCCTCCGAAATAATAAACTTAATCAATACGAATATTACGTCTTGCATTTTAAATGTACAGTCGGTAATAGATAATTTAAGACAATCGTCCAACGCTAAGATTATATTGATTGGTTCTACTTGGGGTTTAGATAACCACAGTGGAAAAGAAGTTGCATTCTCTGCGACAAAGTTTGCATTACGTGGTGTTGTCCATTCCTTACGAGAAAACCTTAGAAAAGATAAAATAGGTGTTTCCATATTAAATTTGGGCTATTTAGCGACAGAATTTGATCATAATGAAACCATAGAAAACGTTATTGTACAAACACAAAGTAATCTTATTCCCCTGCAAGATGTAATCCAAGCATTACGATTTATTATCTCTACTTCGGCGGCAAGCTGTGTAAAGGAAATTAATATGCCGGCAATGTGTGATATTAATCTATAACATTGCTTTTGATCCGCACTTCTTGCCGTTATAAATTTTTTGACATCGCGATAAATTTGCATTTGGTCAACGTATACATGCACTATATCAAAAAGATTGGTGCTTGATCCGTCCAAAAGCTTCCTTTGTTGAAAAAACATGAGGAAACAAGTATTATGTGCAGTTATACTCAGCGGTTTTACTACGCTGGCTGCACATGCTCAAAATGCAGTATCGGGACAGGTTGCTGTGGATTATGTCCCACTATCAAATTATATTCGCCCTGAAGATAGTGTTAAGACAGGTTCAAAGAGCGATTTTAGGAGAATACAGTTTAACCTGGAAGTTCCATTATCTACCAAAATAGATTCTTCTGGCAATATAAAACGCTGGTCCTGGAAGATAGGGGCAGCTTATGCAAAGATGGAAAATAGAGGGTACGAAGAGCCCTTATTCCCGACTGAAATGCTCAATGCTGAAATGGGACTTCAATACCTGACCTCATTAAGGAAAAATTGGTCTCTATTGACTTTTGCCTCCGTTGGGATTTATTCAGACCTCGTTAAAGTAAATGGTAAGGATGTACTGGGGCAGGGGGGAGTGCTTTTTATCAAAAAATTTAGACCGAATTTAGCTTTTGGTTTTGGCCCTGTGTTGAGCAATAGTTTTGGCGTGCCAATGATCTTACCTGGCTTGTATTTTGACTGGAAAACAAATGGAAAAGTGAAGTTCAATGTGAATTTCCCACAGGGTCTTTCCGCATCCTATCACCTCAATGAAATGGTTGATCTTCGTGCTGTCGTTAATCTAGATGGTATGACTGCAGAGCGAGAAAAAAATGGGAAATCTACTTTGGCCGGTTTTATGTTATTGACAGCTGGGCTTCAGCCTCAGTTCAATTTGGGCAAGAGCCTGAAGCTCCAGCTGACCGGCGGAAGCACACTTGCCAGATTGTATGTAGAAAATGATAGGTCGCTGAAAAGTTTATTCAAGAACAAAAGTCAGGCGGATCCCCGGTTTTCTCCAACCTTCTATACTTCCGTAGCACTTAAATGGAATATGCCTTAATCATCTGCTGAGGAGCTTCTTAAAAACAACATTTTGGAGAAGCTCCTCTCTTTTTGTACGCGATATCGGTAATTCTTGTTCCTGTATATATACTCTCCCTCCAGTAATAATATCAATGTGGTTTACATTGACTAGGTAGGATTTGTGAATACGAAAAAAATGGTTGCCGGGTAATGCCTCTTCCAAAGCTAACATGGTTTGATGGATTGTAATTGTACGCTCTTTAAAGTGAAGTTTTGTATAATTTTGCATACTTTCCGCGTACAGAATATCTGTCCAGGAGATTTTAACAAAAGCATCCCCTTGTCTTACAAATAACATATTGTCATTCGGACTACTTTCCTGTAAGGGTTTGTTCCGCTGTACAAAAAGCTGATAAGCTTTGGAGCTGGCCTGATAGAAACGCTGGAAAATTATAGGTTTGAGGAGGTAATCAACAGCTTGAAGTCTGAATCCTTCCAACGCATATTCTGAATAAGCTGTGATGAAGATGCATAAAGGCGGGTTGTCAAGGGAGTCTAAAAAGTCTATACCATTGAGGTAGGGCATATTAATATCTAAAAAAATAAGATCTATATCGCCCTGCTGTAACCTCGAAGTTGCAGCTAGTGCTGAAGGAAATGTTTCCACTAAATCCAAAAAATCGATCTGCTCGGTCATTTCGGCAATATGTTGGCGCAGCATAGGTTCATCGTCTACGATGATACATTTCATTTTAATTTCTTCCATTGTCAATAGTTAGCTGTTAAGATCGATGGTCAGTTGTATAGTAAAACTGTCGTCAAGTTTATGGATTGTTAACGAATAGTTGTTTTCATATTGCAGTTCCAGTCTTTTTTTTACATTTTCCAGCCCTATGCCCGAGTGTCCTGTCGAAGCTAATTGCGGACAGTCCTGATAACTATTACTGATGTTGAATTGAAGTTTTCCTTTTTCCTCAGCACAGGATAGCGCTATGCTCCCTTTTTGATTTGGAAGACGGTTTACGTGTTTAAATGCGTTTTCGACAAAACAGATGAGCATCAATGGTGCAATATATAAATCCTTTGAAGATTGATTCCATGAACAGCTTACATCCAGTTCGTTACCCCACCGCATTTTTTCTATGGCTATAAAATCCTGTAAATATTGCAGTTCGCGTGTTAAAAGTACGAGCGGTTGGTTGCATTCATAGAGCTGATACCTCAGAATGTCCGAAAATTTCAGAAGCAAATAATCGGCCATTTCCACATTCTTTTTCATGAGGATATGAATATGGTTCAAGACATTAAACATAAAATGAGGATTGACCTGATCCTGTAAAAATTTTACCTGACTTTCAAGAAAATTCTGCTGCAATTGACCATGGATACGTTGAATATCTGCATGTTCCTGATAAAATCTAATTCCGCAGGCCGTACCATTGATCAGTAGGGAAGATGGAATTGCTTGATAGAAATGAGTGAGTATTAGCTCTGTCCGTTCATGGTTAGCTATTCCTTCTTTGGTGAGAATGAAATAGAAATCTATACTTCCAATTAAAATAGCTAAAATAACTACAAAAAGCACTGCTTTTAGTACAAAAGGTTTCATTTGTTGAGCCTTGATCGCTCGCGGTAGAACCCGGTCGCTCAGCCACTGCGATACAATAATCGAAGAAGCCATGATTAGCGAGGTGTGCAGTAAAGCCTGGAGCGAATCGAACTCGCCTTTTATTTGAATCCATACAGCAAACCCAAGAACGAACCAAAAAGAAATGAGAAAAAGATGTTTATTTAAATAGTTTTTTTTGAACATATGACGATTTAAAAAAAATACCTTTGGAGCCTGATTCCTAGGTAGCTCCAAAGGTAAAACTTATTCATTGTTTTAGAAGATAAAGTAACCCAATCCAATAGAAAATGCCTGTGGTTTGGATTTAAAAGATTTATTAAGGTCAGAAAAACCGCGTTCATAACGAACATCGAGTGTAAATCGCTGAATATCGACTCCCAGACCGCCGGTAACTTGTAAGTTTGATTTGTCAAAATGTTTGATTCCTTGTTGTATTGCTTTTAGAGGCGGCAAGTTGTCGTTTAGCGTATAACTGTAAATTACACCAGCTATTACCCGGAAATTGATGTCCTGATTTTGGTAGATTTTGTAGCCTGCAACGACGGGGATATCAATCGCATTCCATTTGAGTTTGCTTTCGGTTTGCCCTTGCGGTTTAAGTGCTGCTTTTCGTTTATTGAAAAGAGCTTCACCCTGGATATAGGCTCTTCCAAGATTAACTCTTGCCATACCCCCTATGTGTAATCCTATGGCATATTTGTCATCTAAGTCTGCTAATTCGGTGTTGAGTTTGTTGAGACTACTTCCCCCTTTTATACCCAATTGAATGAAAGGTTGCTCCTGAGCAAACAGTTTTTTGCTAAACATCATGGCAAATAATACGATGCATGATAAAATTGCTTTGTTATTCATTTTATATTGTTTTGATTTGTTCAAAAGAACGAAAGATCAATTCCTTGGCAAAAAGAGTTTGACGAACGGCATTTTTGTAGTGACGAAAGTTAATATAGCGATGATTAGTCTGTCAAGATGTCTATTTATTTGTCAAGATTTCTGGCCTAAGCGTATTTTTTTTTGGGATTGATGGGGAAAGGTCTATTGTTTTTTTTAACTTACAAGATAGATTTTGTTTGGTAAATTGTGTTGTATAAATAATCGATTTCATGAAAAATCCATTGAAGCTAACGTTTTCCTTTTCTTATCTGGTATGGCCCTTTTGTCTGCTTATACTAACATCCTGTTCTAAAGAGGGACTTAATTCACAAGGAGGTCTAATAGATCCCGGTTTTAAAGCTGTCAACTTACAAACCGGAATCAAGGAAAATGTAATTCCGATCAAAGCGGATTTATGGTATGTATCCTATGTCAAAGATGCCCTTACAGGAGAAATATTGAAAGATTCCACTGGAAAAAAGCTCAAGTTGGAGCGTACGGGCTCGATTGGGGTTGACGGCGGGTGGCTACAGTTGGAAAAAACAATTAATAACGAGCTTAAATTGACCTTATTGGAAAATTTTAGTGATCAGCCTAGGAATTTTGCTATTGGCATATTATCAGCGGATAAAATGGATGAAGTGAATTTTATTCAAACTAGGGCTGACGGATATGAGTTGGTCAAAAAAGAAATCAAAGAAGTGAAAGAAAGCCGGAAAATCTATGTCAGTACCGAAGGGTGTACTGCGATGAATCTGGTAAATAGCTCAAATAGAGAGCGAAAAGTCGATATCACTGCCATTTTTAAGGACGTAAAGTATAGTTCCGAATTCATAAGTGACAGCTACGGCGCTTTTGACTGGCTCAATAAAACAGACTCTACGATCTTCATGGATGAATTAATGGTAAATGGTGGAGTTCGCTGGCAAGGTAAAGTTCCTTACAGCAAAGGCAAAACTTTTGAAAATTATATTAAATCTGGAGATAAACAAGAACTGCTGCTCAAGCCCAATGCCCAGATAACCGCGAGAGGTGAATTCAAATACCTCGAAAGAACTTGCAATTATATCTTCACGATCAAGAATAAAACATCCGGACACGAATTCCAAGTGAAGGGTACCTGGAAGCAAAAGGTTCCGCTGACCCCACGGACTATTTTGCAATAAGATTATTTATGAGGTTTTAAGCATAACAACAATATAATGACCTTTTTGTAATTCTCGGTAAATATAAAAGCCACATCATCTGATGTGGCTTTTTTGTGTTCTGCTTAATGGCTATACAATGTCTTATTTGACTTGTGTAATTGTTCCGTTAGTAACGCTTCCCCAATTTGTAAGACTTCCATAAACAATTAATTTGGACTTACTGTTGGCAAATTCTACCTTTCCGCTACCATTAATAGTCAAGTTACCGTATACGACAACTTCACCGTCAATAACCATCTTACCATTGATAAATGAAGTGGATTTTGATCCGACAGTTCCCTGAGAAAGTGAACCTGTTACACTCAAGATACCGCTTCCGTTTACGGTAAAAGTTCCACCAATAACACCTGAGCCCACCAAATTCATTGTTGAATTGACGTTAATGTTTTGCTTCAAAGCGATTGAACCATACATATTGAATACACCGCTGTTGATGTTAACAGAATTTCCATTGATATTAAGTGTGCCACACCAGTTAAAATTCCGGTTGATATTGACATTTGAGGCAAATGTTTTTGTATCTGAGTAGCTCGCTTCATTATTGACATTCAGGTCTCCTTGTGTACTGCCTGTGAAAGCTGGATAAGTACCATTACAGCTTGGAGTTGTTGGTTTCAGATCGATGAGTTTAAGAATTTTTAAGCCACCTTTTCCCGTTGCTACAAAAACATAGTTATCTCTACTGATCACAAAATTACTTGAACTGTTGTCAATCGCATTGAAACTTGCACTACCGATATAGTTAAAGTTGTTTTGTGTATCAAATTGATAGGCTGCGATACCAGCACCACCGTTGGCAACAAATACACGTTTGTCGTTTGTAGATACAGCATTGGTCACAATATCTTCCGGATCCATGTTGCTGTCATCAGGACTTACTGGAATACTAATGCGTTTATCTAGAGCTCCTGTATTTATATTATAAATACCCAAGCCCTGAGCGCCTTCAGAAGCTAAAAGATAACTGCTGTAAAAATCGATAGTACGCTTTGCTGAACTTGGATTTTGACTCACATTGATTGTTTTAACCGGATCAAGATTATTGGATACAACTTTTATCCCCTGTGTTCCTGAAAGCACATACACTTGATTCTGGTATGTTCTTACAGATAGGAGATCCGCAATAGTTACCGATTTTTCGATAGCACCCGAAGATTTATTGATTTTAGAAATAGCACCCGCATTACCTGAAACAGCATACTGGCTTTCGTTGTTAAAAGTAACATCTGTTGCCACATAGCTTGGCAGACCTGTATAACGATAAGCATCGGTAGGTAATCCATTCTGAAGTGGTAAAACAATAAGAACTGCAGGTGAGGTCATTTTTGCCAATACACCTTCATCTGCTGCTCCAGCTAAGAGTAGGCTATTGCCATCAACTGCCAATGAGCTAATGTCGATATTCGGCAATTTAGCATTTACGATAAGACGTGGGTTATTAATATCTGAAATGTCGATGACATCGACACCACCAAGATAGCGATCGCCTTCGGTATTGTAACTTACATAAGCGTAGTTGCCCGAAACAGCAACATGGGTTGCCCGAAGCTTATTGCCTTCATAATCCGGAGGAGCGACTTGTGCGACCAAAGCTAATGAGAAGTCTGGGTTTTGAGTGGCAGTTACTGTCGAACCATTGGCTGCGCGCTTACCGGATGCTAAAAGATTAGATAACGGCAATAAACCAGCATTTTGATGATCTAAACGTGCATTCAATTGACTTGCATTATTGTCGATAACAACAGATTGATTATTTTTAGGGTCATCAATGGTATCATTGTTTTTGTTACAGCTAATAATAGTAGTCAAACTCAATGCTAAAAGTGGCAGGTAAAATTTCTGTTTCATAATATTATATATCTATCACAAAAGTAAACCAAAAATCTTGTAGTTAAGTTTTGTTGCGGTTAATTTTTATAAAGCTGTAGTTGTTTTACTACTACATTTTATGTTGTATAAACTTCGGCTGAACACAAATTTTCCCATTGCATGTTCAACTAAGTTTAGCATCTGTAACGCTCGCAACAGCTCCCTTTCAGCTGTGTAATGGGGTGCTTAAGAAATGTGGTTTTCTCTTCGACTAGATTATGAAATGAAATTGATAATTTTGAAAATAGTTAAACCATTCAAAAGCCTGTAAATTATTTGTATGCAAAGAATAATATATTTTACCGTTGGATGCCTACTTTTCAGTGCTATTTATCTGCAAGGTTGCATGAATAGTGGAAGTACCATAGAACGGCGGAGAAAAGAATCCTCGGTCCCGATACCATCTAATTTTGATTCACTGGAGTATTATTTTGTGGATATTGATTTATTTAAAATAGGTGAATTGGAGGACAAAAAGAATAAATCTGAGAAAGAGCGTCTTTTGTTATCAGTACTGGAAGATGATAAGTTGGATCTTTCCCTTTTATCTCATTTGAAGAATATAGGCTATGTTAGAGGCTCACTGGATCAATCTCTCTATCGTGCTGTCGACTCACTATTTTTCTTAAAAACAAGAACAGATCATGTCGACACCTCTTGTATTTATGAATTTCGAGATATCCTTGTGTTCTATAAAAATAAGCAATGCATTGGGATCGCTAAGATCTGTTTTGATTGTAAAGCTATGGTTTCATGGAGCGAAAAACCAAATTTCGCAGGTTTCGGTGATTGGGAAGATTACGATAAATTGCATCTTTTACTCAGGGGGAAATAAAATTTCACCTTTCGAATTCCTTTATTTTCAGATTGTTCTAAGGTGTTTGGCCAAAATACCTAGTACAAATATCGCTGAGTCAGCGGGCTGTTATCAATAGCGACAGTTGGAAAGTGTCAGTTGGGGGCTATCTTGTGAAATGTAGCTTTTTGTGTTGAATTAATTTTTAAGATAACGTTTTTTGTATATTTTTAACAGCTCATAAAAAAACTGAATGTTAAATTCTGCGTTCTTATGTTCAGCTTGAACGATATGATGGAATTAGCAGTAAGAGGACGTTCAATTGATTTAAGAACAGCGTTACCTAAGCATTAGCTTTATGCAAGCTTAGCCGATATCTTGTATACTAAAACTATTTAAAATGAAACAATGCATAAAAATCGCACTGATCGGACTATTCTTGACATTATCTATAAGCTCTTGTAGCGAAAGACTAAGTGGAAAGGACGAGTCGTCCTTTGACAGTTCCCGTAAAAAGGTAGAAGCAAAGCTGAATGACAAAGAAAAAGCGAACTTGGAAAAGGCCTTGCGAGTGGCACTATCCGAAGCGATGTGGCTCAAAATGAACGAACCTCAAAAATATAATGAGGAATCAATAAATCGTATTTCGTTGGGTATGATCGATGGAAAATCTTACGGTGCAGTATTGGACCTGGCCGATGACATCCTTCAAAAACAACAGGAAAGGAAAATAGCTCATCTTCAAAATGAGATCGATAGTCTACAAAAACATAAAACTGAATTTGAACAGGTAAAGAAAGAGCTGGCTGTTTTTCAGTTGGAACCGATTGAACTGGGACTCGAAGATTTCTTTGGCGAACCTGTTCCCAGAATTATAGTGACTATGAAGTATATGGGTAAAAAGCCGCTAAAAGGAAGTCAGGGCTTTTCGTATGTGCTGAAAAAACGTTCTTCACAAACTATTATCAGTAATGAGCAGGCTGTTTTTGGCGAATCTGACAGTGTGCTCCAGCCAGGTGAGTTTCGTGTCAATACGATAGTCTTCAATCAGCAAAAAAAAGATTATCCTAAACTCTGGAGCTTTCCTCGCTATCCCGTCAAAGGAATCAATCTGACAGATTACGATCTGGAATTAGTTGTGACGACGCAATCGATCAAATCGAATGACCGGGAGACAGTTCTTCCTGAAGGTAGTATAGCATTGATTGATGAAAACTTAAAAAAATTAGAAAAGGAAATTACTGAAGTAAAGAAAGAGAAAATTAGCCTTGACGATTTGGAATTGACGTAATTTGAGTAGAGTACGTAAAATCTTTTTTTCAAATCGCTGCCCAATTTCCCGTTTAATACATTTGTCGATCCTATTTTCGTAAAAATGTCCCTGAATTAAAAAAGGGACATGAATTACAGTTTTATTTTTGAGGAAAGTACCATTTTAAAAGCATGAAATTAGACTTTTATAAGCCGATTAACGAAACATTAAGAAAATACATTAAAGGATATTATTTCATTACTAAAAATCAAGATAGTGGGCCTATTAAGTATTGGACTTTTCCAAATAACTACTGTATTTTAACAGTGAATCAGCAGTTTGAGGTGGAAGATAAAGGGGACCTCGTCACGATAAGTTCTTCTGAAACAAATAATATTATGACTTGCGTTGTCTCTAGGTATACCAAACCGATGCAGATTTTCTATAAGGAACTTGTTGATGAATTGACTATTTATTTTCATCCCTTAGGCATCAATCATTTCATTGAAGATCCTGCAAAGCTCTTTATAAGGAAAACACAGATTGATATAAATTTTTTGGATGGATTTAATGATAAAATGAGGACACTCTTTTCTTTGGATAGAACGTCTCAAATTATTGAACTAGAGTCTTACTTATTGTCTAAACTCAAAGCGGATAAAGATCTTACGATCTTTAGACAAATGCTGACAGATCTCGAAAACGAACTTACGGTCGATCAATTAGCTAAGAAGTATCATTTCTCCCGACAGTATATTAACAGATTATTTTTGCGGAATTTAGGTAAATCCCCCTCTGAATACAAAAAAATACATCGTTTTAGACAGGCCTTGAAAATGCAACATAAATCCAAGCGATTTTCACTTTTGTTAAATACAGGGTTTTACGATCAATCGCATTATATTAAGGACTTCAAGGCATTTACAGCTTTAAACCCGAATAGCTTTTTTAAAGATGTTGATGTGAATAAAGAAAATGTTTGGCTAATTGTAGAGTAGTTTCCATTTTTACAATTTTACTCTTTTCTAAAACCATAAATTTGATGATCAGATGTGCATCATCTGTTTTCACTTTAATTTAACCTCGTATTCCCACAACATGAACTGGAAGACACTACATCTTTATCTGTATACATTTTGCCGGTATTTTATGGCAACTGTAATCATTTCGTACGCTGCCGCTAAGCTCCTGGAAACACAATTTACCTCACAACCCAGCGTGTTTGATAAACCGCTTTCAGCGCTTTCAGGATTCGAATTGACATGGTATTATTTTGGCTATTCCAAATGGTACGGCAATGCAATTGCTGTTGCGCAGCTTATCAGCGCGCTATTGCTCTTTTTTCGCAAAACTGCCAGAATCGGTGTGATCCTTTTTCTGACCTTTATCGTCAATATTTTATTGATGGATTTTGCCTTTGACATTCAGGGTGCAAAAGGTATGGCAACCGTTCTTACCTTAATGGCTGTTTTCGTGCTTTTATCAGATTATAAAGCTTTTTATGCCTTTTTTATTGACAGCGCCCCTTTATTTACCGATGCAGATAGACCTAATTGGTTCAATAAAGTCAGTAAAATTAAATTCATCTATATTCCATTGGCAGCGATTGGAATTGTTACATTATTGGCGGTATTGAAAAACAAGTACCTCGCGAAAGATGAATTGTATGGAGCCTGGGAACATGCGATTACGAAGGAAAGATTATATTTTGAGGCAGCCCAGCATTTTCAGTCAAAATTACCCTGTTCGGTAAAAAATGCAACTGACGGATCTTATCGTGTTTCAGCGGACTCATTGTTGTTTTACCCTCCAAAGGGGAATGATGACTTGGGGAAAGACAGCTTAATTTATTACTCCGGAAAATTTTCCATCAGCGGTAATGAGTTGAAAATTATACAGCACAATAAAACGGAACTATTTAAGAGGATCCGATAGTATCGTTTGACTTATATTGTATTGGTATGACCTGACAACCATGCGAATTGGAGATGAGAAGAAATAAGTAGGGCCCTGATATTAATATCAGGGCCCTACTTATTAGCACTTCTTTGAATGATTGTGAACAGCTTTGTCTGTCTATAATCTCGGCTAAAAAAGTGCAGTTACTTCTTGTCCCACCAGACTTTGGATAGGAACGAGTCACCATTTGTCAAGCGTGCTGCAGCCTCTTTTAAATTTGCTGCGTTTAACTCAGCCTCTTCACTGGAATAAATAGCTCTACGCGGTATTTGTCCGTTGGTGGAACCTGGGTTAGGACCGGGGGTTAATCGAGGATATCCTGTACGTCGCCATTCGGCAAAGGCTTCCATGTCCCGGCCAAATAGGTGAATCCATTTTTGTGTCGCTATTTTCTCCATTTTCTGTTCGTCAGTCAAGCCGCTTAGATTGAGCACAGGTTCGTATGCAGAGGGGATTGCCGTCATATTGTATGGCGGAAGTGCCAGCGCAGCTTTGACCCCTTCTGTAAAGAACGTTTGGGTATTTGCAGGTGTAGCACCCCAGCCAAGAAGTGCAGCTTCGGCTTTGTAAAAACAGATATCCGAATAGGTAAAGGCATAGCTTGGGATCGGTGCAAATGAAAGGCTGAACCAAGTAGACTTATTCGCCGTTGAATAGTTGGCACGAATTAATTGTGACAGTTGGTTATCGGTCAACGAAACCCCAATACCTTGATAGGTTGCGACTCCATTGCTAATGACCGGTTCGGCAAGTAAAGGAAGCCTTGGATCATTGTATTCTTTGAGTTTTTCAACCAGGGTATTAGCCAAATAACGTAGATCGGCACTTCCGGTAGTCATTTGACGTAAAATTGGGTTCTGGTTTTCAGCCTGAGCATCGTTGTAGGTCGGTACTGCGGCATTATCACTGTTGCTGGAGAATAGACCTATAGCAGAAGTCATGGCTTCAGTAACCGTTTTCTGGGCCAAAGAAGGATTGGCGTACCGCATGCGCATGCCGAGCTTTAATTTGAGCGAATTGCCAAATTTTTTCCATTTATCAATACTGCCTTTGTAAAAGAAATCTGAAGAGCCGTAAGACAGGTCGCCGCTTGTAAGCTTTGCCATAGCTGCATCGACCTTTTGAACCAGTGCCGGATAGATCTCTTCTTGTTTGTCAAATTTGGGCGTACGGTTAATTTCCTTATTGGATTTTGTGATCTCAGAGTAGGGGATGTCACCAAACAAATCTGTAAGGCGCTGATAGAGGTATGCTTCATAAAGCTCGGCAATAGCCAGTTTACTTCTTCCTTCTGCATTGTCTTCCTTGCCGCTTAATTCCTGTTTGATCTGAACGATATTGCGGAGCAAGGTGTAGTGCTGCGACCAAATAAGATTTTCGGGTCCTTCAAAATATCGAGAAACAGGCACTACCGGTCCCCCGGCCCAATGTTGGATCCAAGAGCCGAACTTGTTGTTGGGTAGTTCCCCAGATTCCTGAAAAGTGCCATCACGTAGAATGCGGGCTATGAGTAAGGAAGGGTCTACAGTGGTGACCGATGTCGGCGGCGTATTGATCCGTTCGAAATCTTTGGTACATGAACCTAATCCTGCCACAGAAATAAGTCCGACGATGAATGTATTTTTAAATAGTTTCTTTTTCATGATAAAGGGTTTACAGACCAACAGTGAGATTAATACCGAATGTGCGCATCATTGGAAGTGAAGTTGATTCAATACCAATCGAGCTATTGTTTACATTGAAAGCAGAAGCTTCTGGTGAAAATCCATCAGTTTTCCGTTGAAAATAAAATAGATTCCGCCCATAGACGCCCAATTTTAGGGAGTTAACAAGTTTATGTGGCATCAGCTTTTTAGGGAAAGAATAGGAGAGACTGATTTCGCGCATGGCAATATAACTCATATCATTGATCATTTCTTCGGATACCATGACTTCTTTGTCACTCGCAACAATGTTCCAGTAATCTTGTGCGGCAACCTGCTTGCTGTTTTTTGTTCCTGTACTTGTCCAGTTCCCTGATCCATCTTTTTGTCCGACCATCCCTTCGGCAACGTAGGTGCCATCACGGCCTTCCAAGGTCTTTTTAGAAGTACCATAAATGATCTGCTCACGATTGGATTGGGAGAAGATCACGCCGCCCTGACGGATATCGACAAGTGCGTAGAGGTTGAAACCTTTATATTTAAAGGTATTGGCAAAACCACCTAGCCAGTCGGGTTGTGCATTTCCAAGATCGGTTTCTACACGTCCAGCTGTGCGCAAAGGGAGTCCAGTGGTCGGGTCGATCAACCTATTTCCCTGATCATCTTTGATCCATGCAAACTGTGTCCCAATTAACTGGCCAAATGGTTTTCCGACCTCCGCAACCACATTTATCCCGCGGTCTGTAGCGAGTAAAAAGCTTTCTACACCGGGATAGAGTGATTCAACTTTATTTCTGTTGCGGTTGTAATTGAAGGTTGTATTCCATTCAAATCCCGATTCGCTTTTGATCGGTGTTGCTCCCAATACAAATTCAATACCTCTGTTGCTAATTTCTCCAGCGTTGATCCTGTTCTTTACATAGAGACTGGAAGGGGAGATTGGTACGTCCAAAATCTGATTCTTTGTCTTAGCCTGATAGTAGGTGAAGGAGAAAGAAAGTCTGTTTTTTAGAAATCTCAGATCTGCCCCAGCTTCGATCGACGTGGTCAATTCGTTTTTCAAATTCGGATCAGGAATAATTTCTGTATAAGAAGCCATCGGTACACCACCATGGGTATACTGGTTGAGACTATAAGCTCCTGTCAGCTGATATGGGTTTCCTGAACTACCGGCCTGGGCCCATGAAGCTCTGATTTTGGCGAAAGACAGTGCGTTAGATTGCCATTTGAAGGCATCCGATAAGACTAAACTGGAACTTACACTCGGGTAGAAAAACGAATTGTTTTCCTTTGACAGGGTAGAAGACCAGTCGTTACGGGCAGAGAAATCAACAAACCAATAGTCTTTGTAACTGAACTGGCCCGATAGATAAGCCGAATTAATCTTGGACTCGATCAGGTCAAATATGTAACTATTTGTCGTGGTGTTATTGATTACAAAAAGATTCGGAACAATAAATTGATTACCTGAATTTCCTGTCATACGCAAATACCGGCTTTGATGGCTGGCCCCTAAGTTGGCACTGAGTTTAATGTCATCGGTCAATTTGAAGTTGGAGCTAGCGAGGACGTCAAAATTGTCTTCGCGGGCTCTGATGACCTCTTCGCGAATATCACCCTTTCGGTTCAAGCTTTGGTAGGTGTTTATTGGACGGTAGCGAAACCGTTGATCGGTATAGAAGTCCGTACCCCCGGTCGCTGTGACCTTAAGCCAAGGAGCAAAGTCGTAACTCAGACGGAGTAACCCTATGATGCGGTCCCGACGATCTTCATTGTGGTTTTCATGAATGGTCCAAAAGGGGTTGGCTGTGGAACTATTGGTGGCATATGTTTTCTCCAATCCTTCCGTCAATCCCGAAAATCCAAGCTGTCTGCTGATCTCCTGTGCGGTCCATTTATACTGTGCCATGATGTCGTTGCCCAAGCTTCGCGGCTGGCTGATAAATAGGTAGGCAGGATTGTCTGCCGC
>NZ_DKSP01000155.1:0-3216 GCF_002472745.1 Sphingobacterium sp. UBA7253
AAAAAGAAAAAAGGTCACAGCCTATGCTGTGACCTTTTTTCTTTTTTGAGCTATATTAAGCATTCCTAACTTATCTGATTTTTATACTGCTGTTGCCTTGTTTTTTCAAATCGACCACCCAACCATTAACTACGGCGTAAATGATCTTGCCTTCTTTCCGAAGGAAAAAATCCGCCTGAGCTCCGAGAGCTAATTGTTGTGAAAATTCTATAGCTTTTTTAGTTAATACACGAATTGGAAGGTTATGCAAAACTTCTCCCGGAATCACATTTTCAATCATAACAGCGGCATAGCCTTTTTCAAGTAATCCCATCACGACGGCATCATCTAAATCTGCCAACGAAGCAAATGGCTCCATATACATCTTGGCTGGGCCAAACTCCATTCCTGCAACATCAATATCTACATAACCATAAAAATCTTGCAGATCGCCAATATCTTCAACAATACCCTCTACGTAATAGTCTGATCCAATTGTCTTTTCATTCTGCCGAATGGCAACATCGACAAGCAATGGTTTTCCACTTCGCTCAATGGTCAAATTTCTCAGCAACACATCATGGAGCTTTTCATCATTGAAGGGAATTGCATCGTAATCGGTAATCGAATGCTGTTTAAAGGATTGGTCAGCAATTTCCTCAAATGCTTTTAACAATGCCACGAAATTACATTTTCGGACCATCATTTTTTCGGTATCACCAACATAAGCTCCTGATTCAATTAAAATCGTCCTGGCGCCCCATTTTTGAAAATTATCACCGAAACCGCGCGGTGTATGCTCATCGTCATACTTTGCCACTGCATTTGGAACAAATTCCTGAAGGATCTTGTTTATTCCGACAATCACCCCCATCGCATCTCCCCGAGTTTTATTGATACTCCGCGCATAGTCATAAGCAGGCGCCAATAAGGAAATTGTCACTGGCGTATTTGTTCCGGGAATGTTGTAGTAATTGTTTTGGTTATGCAGGTTAAAAGCAAAATCAGGTTTTAGCAACATGGCTTGCGCCTTCAATAAGGCTCCTTCCACTGTTGCTGCTGCCCTTGCATCTCTGTTCATATCCACATCCATGGCTGTCCTACGCTGAAACCTTTCGGTTCCATCAGGATTTAGCATCGGAATAAAATATAGGGTCATTTTTGATGCGATGTCATCTCTAAAGGCATCAAAATCATCATTTTTCCCGTTGAAAAAATTAAATAGATCAAACAGGGCCATTGTCGCCGTAGGTTCATCACCATGCATTTGTGACCATAAAAGTATCTTGATTGGCCCTTGTCCGTATTGTAGTCGAAAGATCGAACGATCTTCAGTGGACTTCCCAATTTCCGCTACAGTGAAACGTCCATAGCTCCGGATATTTTCTAATAACGGTAAAATATCAGCATGTTTAAATCTTCTATGCATCAAAGCCTTTTCTTCATATAAAGAAAAGGCTTTGATGAAATCAACTTTTACTAATTTCATATTAATCTTTTAATGCAGGCTCCATTAAAGCAATCGTTCCTTGCGAAGCATCTACACGGACTTTTGCTCCTACGGGCAAAATAAACTGTTCGGCAATATGCCCAACGACAGCCCCTGTATAAGCAGGTATTTTTAACGGTTTGATATAATCATTGAACAATTGGTCAAGTGTTACGGATCCATAGCCACCGGATGGTTTACAATTGGTGCACTTGCCAAAAATAAAACCCTTAATCGCACCCAGTACACCCGCATTTTTCAATTGACAGAACATACGGTCAACACGTTCCATATCTTCGTCGACCTCTTCAAGAAAAAGAATTTTATCGTTAAAATCTGGCAGATAAGGTGAACCACATAAGCCGGTCAACACGGTCATATTTCCACCCAGCAATACCCCATCTACTATACCAGGATGAATTGTGGCAATTCGGTCTTTGGTCTGCACAATGCTATCACCTTTGGACTTGGGGTTTTCAAATATTGCTGGCTGATTGGCTACAAATTGGGCATTGAAAGCCTCTGCAAGCTTCTTAGTCCAGGTACTGATACCCACTGCACCATGAAACGTTATAAGCCCTGTCTTGGCATATAATGCCAAAATTAATGCTGTTATATCTGAATATCCCAATAAAATTTTGGGGTTATTGGCGATCAGTCTGTAATCTAATCGATCTAAAAGACGTGATGTACCCGAACCTCCTCTGATGCAAACAATCGCTTTGACGGTCTTGTCTGCAAACATATCATGAATGTCTGCAATACGCTCTTGATCTGTACCGGCCAAATTACCGTAGCGGCTGCGTATATGTTTACCTTCTTTTACTTTAAAACCTAAGGTCTCAAATATCTCACGTGCAATACTAATTGATTCTTCATCATCCAATACACCTGCGGGCGTTATTAAACCTATGGTATCCCCCAATTTTAACCTCGTTGCAAGCAAAACAGCCTGACCGTACAATTCGGCTCTATCTCCGGTTGGCTGCCCCATTCCCAGTACAGGAATAGACAACACGCTTAAAGCAATCGATTTTAGAAAGGTTCTTTTTTCCATTGCTAAATACTATCGGTTGAACAACAGACGTTCACCAGCACCTTTTTCAATAAGTTGTCCATTGGAGAAAGCAAGTTTACCTGATACGAGAGTATGTTCAATCGTTGAACTAAACGTGTGCCCCTCAAATGGTGACCAGCCACATTTCGACAGGATATTCGCTTTCGATACCGTATAAGGTTTATTGAGATCGACCAACACAAGATCCGCCCAATATCCCTCACGAATGTATCCTCTATCTTCGATTTGAAACAATGTAGCCGTATTGTGTGCAGATTTTTGCACTAATTGTTCCAGGGTCATTTTTCCTGCTTTGACCATATCTAACAAGGCTTGCAACGCATGTTGTACAAGAGGCCCTCCACTTGGTGCTGAAGTATAGGGTTGAGATTTCTCCTCAATTGTATGCGGAGCGTGATCAGTCGCTATCACATCGATATGTCCATCCAGTACAGCTTTTAAAATCTGATCGCGATCATTGGCAGTTTTTACCGCTGGGTTCCATTTGATAAAATTACCTTTTGAGGCATAATCCTGATCCGAAAACCAAAGGTGATGAATACAGGCTTCAGCCGTTATTTTTTTATCCTTTAGCGGAATATCATTATTAAATAATGCAATTTCTTTGGCGGTTGAAATATGAAGGATATGCAAGCGTGTATTGTGCTTTTTTGCCAGTTCGACAGCTTTC
>NZ_DKSP01000241.1:0-788 GCF_002472745.1 Sphingobacterium sp. UBA7253
AGGCCGAACAGGGTGTTTCGTACTTTACCATACACGCCGGCGTACTGCTTCGTTATATCCATCTCACCGCTTCTCGAGTAACGGGCATTGTCTCCAGAGGTGGGTCTATCATGGCCAAATGGTGTCTTTTCCACCACAAAGAGAACTTTCTCTATACCCATTTTGAGGAGATCTGTGAGATTATGAAGCGATATGATGTTGCTTTTTCACTTGGCGATGGTCTCCGTCCAGGAGCCATTGCGGACGCCAACGATGCGGCTCAATTTGCTGAGCTCGAAACACTGGGCGAACTCACCAAGGTCGCCTGGAAACATGATGTTCAGGTGATGATCGAAGGTCCAGGGCATGTTCCTATGCAATTGATCAAAGAGAATATGGACAAGCAATTGGCTTGTTGTGACGAAGCTCCATTTTATACCTTGGGTCCCTTAACAACTGATATCGCTCCAGGTTATGACCATATCACGTCGGCCATTGGAGCTGCGATGATCGGTTGGTATGGATGTGCGATGCTTTGCTATGTGACGCCCAAAGAACATCTGGGCCTACCAAATAAAAAAGACGTTAAAGACGGTGTAATCACCTATAAACTAGCTGCCCATGCGGCCGATTTGGCCAAAGGACATCCGGGTGCACAATACCGTGATAATGCCTTGAGTAAAGCGAGATTTGAATTTAGGTGGGAAGATCAATTCAACCTTTCCCTGGATCCAGATACCGCACGGGAGTATCATGACGAAACGTTGCCTGCAGATGCGGCCAAAGTGGCACACTTCTGCTCCATGTGC
>NZ_DKSP01000241.1:922-41098 GCF_002472745.1 Sphingobacterium sp. UBA7253
GCACACTTCTGCTCCATGTGCGGCCCCAAATTTTGTTCGATGAAAATTACGCAGGAAATCAGAGATAGTGCCGCACAAGGAATGCTGGAAAAATCGCAGGAATTCATCGCACAAGGAAAAGAGATCTATTTATGATCATCGCTTTGACAGCAGCAGAAACGATCCCTTCTGAAAAAGGGATTATAAATGCTTTGTTCAAAGAAGGACTTGATATCCTGCATTTGCGCAAGTATCATTTTACGGACCTACAAATGTCCAGGTACGTTGAATCTATAGATTCAACGTACCTGGACAGATTGGTCCTACATTCCCACCCTCACCTATCGGCTGAGCTCGGAATCGCACGTATTCATATGAACGAAAAGAATAGAAAGGATAGATCTACAAATCAAATGCTGTCTACAGCAATCTGTTCGACATCTGTGCATGATATCGATCAATTCAATAACCTTGATGAATGTTGGGCCTATGCTTTTCTAAGTCCATTATTTCCAAGCATCTCAAAAGTGGGGTATGGAGTGTATAATGCAAGGTTGGATCAGCTCCCGTCACGCTCCAACTTTACTGTTGGTCTCATCGGTCTTGGAGGGATAAACCAAGGCAACTGTCTTATCCCGATGCAGCAAGGTGCAGATGGAATTGCCTTATATGGTACTTTATGGAAGCACCCTGATCCCGTTCAAAATTTTATAGCATGCAAACAAAAACTATGGAAAAACTCCAATATATATCGCAGGGACAAACATTAACTGAACAAAAAAATAACATACTGAAAGCGCTGGATGCGGGGGCCAAATGGATACAGATCAGATGGAAGGACGCCGATGAAAAGAGCCGCTACCTGCTTGCAGAACAGATCAAGCAAACCTGTTCCGAATTTGGTGCCAGCTGTATTATCAATGACCATCCTTTGCTTGCAGCGGCTGTAGATGCTGATGGAGTGCACTTGGGACTGGATGACTGCAGCGTCACAGCTGCCCGGAACATATTGGGGGCAGGAAAAATAATCGGCGGTACTGCCAATAGCTTTGCGGATGTAAAACAAAGAATAAGTGAACATTGTGACTATATTGGACTCGGACCATTCAACTATACCACAACAAAACAAAAACTAAGTCCCCTATTGGGGATTGCAGGATATGAAAACATCATCCGACAAGTCCACCTAGAAGACTTGCCCCCTATTCCAATATTCGCAATTGGCGGTATAAGCCAACTTGAAGATATCCAACAGCTATTAGAAATTGGAGTTTACGGTGTAGCACTCTCCGGAATCGTAACCAAGACTCCAAACATTGTTTCATCCATCAATAAAATTTTATTATGAACAACCTACATATAGCCGATCGCGTATTTGAATCCAGATTATTTCTGGGTACGGGCAAATTCGGTAATCTCACAGAAATGAGCGATGCCATTGTGGCTTCGGCCTCCCAATTGGTCACCGTTGCCCTCAAACGAATCGACCAGACCAGCTCAGACGACAGTCTCATCAGTGCACTCGACCTGGCGGCAATCGATTTGCTTCCCAATACTTCGGGAGCACGAACTGCTGAAGAAGCTGTGCTCGCAGCCCAACTTGCACGGGAGGCACTGGAAACCAACTGGGTAAAGCTGGAAATTCATCCCGACCCTCGTTATTTACTGCCCGATCCTATTGAAACCCTGCGTGCAACTGAATCGCTGGCCAAACTGGGTTTCGTTGTCATGCCCTATATTCACGCAGATCCAGTACTTTGTAAAAGATTGGAAAATGCAGGTACTGCAGTTGTTATGCCTTTAGGTGCTCCTATTGGTAGTAATAAAGGGCTTCGCACACTAGACTTTCTCGAAATTATTATTGAGGAGAGTAATGTCCCTGTGGTTGTAGATGCTGGGATCGGAGCTCCATCCGATGCCGCCAAAGCCATGGAAATCGGAGCCGATGCAGTCTTGGTCAATACGGCAATTGCGGTCTCCAATAATCCGATACGTATGGCCGAAGCATTCAAAGAGGCTGTTATTGCGGGACGAAAGGCTTATGAGGCCGGTTTAGGAAAGATCGGATCAAAAGCAATCGGTTCGAGTCCCTTAACTTCATTTTTATTTGATTGATGATTCTCTTATGACAGATTTCAAAACGATTCTCGATGAATACTCCTGGAATGACGTCCACACGCAGATTTATGACGCTACCAATCAGGATGTACAACATGCGTTAGAAAAAGACCATTTAACACTCGCTGACTTTAGGGCACTCATCTCACCGGCTGCAGCACCGTATCTAGAACAAATGGCACAAAAAACACAACAAATCACGCAACGTCGCTTCGGTAAAACCATACAGCTCTATGCCCCTCTTTACCTGAGTAATGAGTGCCAAAATATCTGTACATATTGCGGTTTTAGCATGGACAATAAAATTAAACGCAAAACACTTAACAACACAGAACTATTACTGGAGGCAATGGCACTCAAAACCATGGGAATCAACCACATTTTACTCGTTAGCGGAGAAGCCAACAAAACGGTCGAGATCAATTATTTCCTAAACGCTATTCGGCTTTTAAAACCTCATTTTTCACAGATATCCATTGAGGTACAGCCGCTGGAAGAATCCGAGTACCGACTACTACAGGCCGCAGGGGTTTATGCAATTTTGGTCTATCAGGAAACCTACCATCGGGAAGTTTACAAACAATATCATCCGAAAGGAAAGAAGTCCAATTTTGACTATCGTTTGGATACGCCTGACCGTATAGGCCGGGCCGGAATCCATAAAATCGGACTGGGGGTATTACTTGGGCTAGAGGACTGGCGGGTGGACAGCTTTTTCACCGCGGCACACATTTCCTACTTGCAAAAACAATATTGGCAGACACGCTATTCCATTTCCTTTCCGCGCTTACGACCAGCCGCGGGTTCTGTTGAGCCAAATTTTCATTTGGCAGATCGTGATCTGCTGCAGTTGATCTGCGCATATCGTCTGTGGAATGAAAATTTGGAAATCTCTATTTCTACCCGAGAGAACGAAACCTTCAGAGATCATATCATACCTATTGGCGTAACCACAATGAGTGCCGCTTCAAAAACCAATCCGGGAGGCTATGTTGTCGATCCCCAAGCTTTGGAACAATTTGAAGTAAGTGATGAAAGAGATATGGAAACAATAAAAAATCAAATCCGAAAAATGGGCTATTCTCCAGTGATGAAAGACTGGGAAAGCAATTACGCGGGTATTGTACGTTAAATACATGAAAAAAGATAACATTTTTGATCGCTATAGCAGACAGATTTTTATCGAAGAGATTGGCGTTGCCGGACAACGGAAGATTATGGATGCCAAGGTATTGGTCGTTGGTGCAGGCGGACTCGGGAGTCCTGTCGTTCAATATTTAGCCGCGGCCGGTATAGGCAAACTTGGCCTGATTGATTTTGACCAGGTTGAAATCCACAATCTAAATAGACAGATCATTCATTCCGAAGATAATATAAACCAAGCAAAAACAGAAAGTGCCGCAGCCTATATACGACAGCACAATAGCACAATTGATTTTGAACCCTTTCAGGTAAAAATAGATGCTGACAACGCGCTAGCAATGCTCGCTCCCTATCATATCATTGTCGATTGCTGTGATAACTTTACGACACGCTACCTGCTTAATCATACGTGCCTACAACTCGATAAACCTTTGGTATACGGTAGCATCTATGGTTTTGAAGGGCAGCTGGCTGTCTTTAACTATCAGGGTAGTAAAAACCTATTTGATATCTTTCCAACGCCCCCCGATCCGGAGCAGGTTCCAAATTGCGATAAAAATGGGGTGCTGGGCCCCTTGCCCGGTATTATCGGCAGCATGATGGCGATGCAGGTACTTAAAATAGTAACCGGATTACCCGTAGATAGCAACCAGTTAACGGTTGTTGACACATTCCATTGGCGTTTTTCAAAACTTTCATTCTAACGATCATTTCGGAATGCATTCCGAAATGATCGTTAGAATGCTTTAAAAGAGTTCAAAAATTTATTTTAAAACAAAAGCAGACAAACAAAATTTCCTAATTTTAGTTTATATATTAGCAAGCTTAAATGTCAAATTTACGATCTGGAATGAAAAAAGTAATTTATCCATTACTCTCCCTCTCTTTATTACCCTTATTTTCTGTCGCGCAAGAGACGAAACTCACCGCTGATGATCTATTTGTAAAAGCGCGAAAAGTAGCTTTTGATTCAAAAGATTATCCGCAAGCCATTCAATTATCTAAACAGGCCCTACTTCAAGCACCAGATTACACGGATATTAGCATTTTTCTCGGACGTCTTTATACCTGGTCGGATAAAATTGATTCGGCACGAACCATTTTTACAGAACTGGATAAAAAGAATACAAGTGATGAAGATTTCTTTTTAGCCTACGCCTCATTGGAATATTGGAATGATCAGACTGACAAAGCTATTGCAATTACAGACAAAGGGCTTAGCCTACATCCGCAGTCGCAGGATCTACTTCTGTTAAAAGGTAAAATTAGTTATGGCAACGATCATTATGAAGCTGCCGAAAAGGCAATTCATAGTTTATTGGCAATTAATCCTAAAAACACAGAAGCTCGAGCACTGGCAAAAAGTATTGAAGAATATACGGCTAAAAACGCAATCGGTCTGACCTACAACTTCGTCTATTTTGACAAACAGTTTGATCATAATTGGCACATTGTCGGCTTAAGTTATAAGCGGGCAACCCCCATAGGATCAGTTATTTTCAGGACCAACTATGCAAATAAATTTGCAGAAAATGGCGTACAATTCGAGATGGAGGCTTATCCTCGTCTTTCAAAGATATTTTACCTCTACGTGGGTGCTGGATACTCCAATAATGTGGGGATTTTTGCGAAATATAGAACTGGTGTGTCTCTCTATGCCAATCTTCCGAACAGCTTTGAGGGGGAAATCGGATATCGTCAGCTTTATTTTAGTGACAACATCTGGATGTACACGGCTTCAGTCGGAAAATATTACCAAAACTTTTGGTTCAATCTGAGGACTTACCTTACACCGGGCGAAAAGAATATTTCCCAATCCTATACCGGAACAGTCCGCTATTATACAAAAGGAGCAAATGATTACTTCGGATTTAGTGCCGGAACGGGTCTGAGCCCCGAGGAAAACCGAAATAATCTATTGGACAACGCTTCCTATAAATTAAAAACATTCAAAGTAGGTGCCGAGTATAATTTCTCCGTTAAGCAAAGTAACTTATTTTCAATTTCGGGCACCTATTATAACCAAGAATTCAGGCCGAAAGAGCGAGGAAATCAATTGGACATCATCCTTGGTTATATTCGAAAATTCTAGTTCTTCTCTGTTCGATTAAAGTAATTTGTATAAACACTATCCGGAAGAAGTCGCTTTTGCGTATAAAAAAGTTTGTTCTTGCGCTTAAATAATTCAAAGCGCTTGGACAATTCTTCTTTCGCATTATCAGCAGCGGCATCTTCATTGAGCACACCATCCAGTTTATACAGTTGTCCATCGGAAAGATGGTAACTGCCTTTCACAAAATCAATCAATTGATTTTTACTCTGCATCATGGCTATACCATCTCCCTGTGTCGAAGCCCCCTTATCGAGCCCTTCACCGATCCATGTAACTTGGCTAGGAGTTTTAAGCCCAAAATTTTCACGATAGTAGGCCAATATAGTAGGCGCGACATCAAAATGGCTAACAAAATTATGAAAAGTCTTTGGCCCTTTTAAAAGTGGTGAATAAATCAACAAGGGAACATGAAAACGATCGATTTTGCTTTGCAATGGTATCTCAGGCATCGCGTGGTCTCCAGTTATGACAAAAATAGTATTCGCAAAATCTAGTCTCTTTTTATATTCTTTAAAGAACTGCTCCATCGCATCATCCAAATTCAGTACCGAAACAAGTTGGGTACGGTTCTCCAAAGCCCACTTTTTTTGTTCCGGTGTAAGGTTCAATGTTGCTATACGTTGATCAAACAATTGCTCATAATGAGCCGCATTATTAATCAAAAACGGATTGTGGGTTGATAGCGTCAAAAGCACATGGAAATAAGGGTGTTCCTGTACTTTCTGTACTTCAAGAAGTTTGCTAAAGACAGCCTGATCTTCATATCCCCAGCTCTCCCCTCCCTTTTCGGGCAATTTTTTATAAGGAGGTCCGAATGCCGCTTGGTCCATGAGCATATCTATTTTATTATAATCCATGAACTTTTTCATGAAATCGAAATTAGAATGACCACCATAGAAAAATCCAGTATTGAATCCATTACTCTTCAGAATATTAAATAAATTGAAGTTGTCTGGCAAGGTGTCTTGTTCCAGGAATCCATGTGTCGCAAAAGGCAACGAACCTGTTATGGTCGGTAAAACGGAAAATGTCCGACCCGAGGAACTCATATTATTATCCCAATACAAAGACTGTTGCTTCAATGTACCTATAAAAGGTGTAAAGTTGCCAATATAGCCATTTTCAGCACTATAGGCATGTCCTAAACCTTCGATAACAAGAATGACCAAATTAGGTACTTTCGCCGTTTTTTGCATGTATGTCCCCAGGAAATCTTTCGTATCCTCTTTTTTCAAAAAAGGAAATTTAGTATCCAACACTTTTGCATCATCATCGTCTTTATTGAACATAGCGAACATCCCGGGGTGATCATCCACGTAATTGGATAAATTAGAATCAAAAAAATAACGCCATTTACTCCGACTTGCATTGGCTACGAATTCATCTTTTTCAGCGCTACCCCCCAAAAACGAAGCCGAGGAGATGAAAAACGATATAATCCCCAAAAATAACAGTGCAATACTAGCATAGGGCTTTTTGAATGTCTGTTTATTGGCAATCCAAAGGGGAACCCAAGAAATTACGATCAATAATAAAAGTAAAGCAATATTGGTAAAACTCAACATACCGCTAGCCTCCAAAATTTGCTTCATCTCTTCCGAACTGTAATAGAACATATCAGCTCCAAGCAAATTTCTGGATTCGCCAAAATACAGAAACAAGATGAATTGCATAACGACAATAAACGAGAACGATATAACCATAAGAAGTCTCGCCCAAAAACTGCTTATGAACTGAAGCAATAAATAGCCGATTCCCAAACAGGCCAAGGCTTGAAAGATGAACAAGACGTTATCCAAAAACAGGTATTTCCCGGCATGTGACTCCGAAAGCTGAACAAATCGACGACCGTACCACCACCATTCTACACCAACGGACAACATATACAAGGCAAAAACAACCAACATAACAGGTCCTAAGCTCTGTAACGAAAGATTTAATCGCTGACCGAGGTATTTCCAAACCGACTCATTCGCATCTTTTTGTTGAAAGCCTTGTCGTGTCATTTCTCCCCAGCCATGCTGCTTTCGAAAGTAATCAACAACCCCCTGTACCCCGGCTTTAACAACAATGGGGTGAAAGTATAAAGGTTCTAGTATCGCCGTAGTTATTAGGGTGGAAAGATCTCGTTTCTTAGAATAAACCTGATGACTAACAAGATCAACCAAGATCGCATAGATCGAATACAAAATTCCGGAAGCAATCACCAATGCAAATAGCGCAAAGAAAAATGGCCAGTTGATGATTCCCAGAATAAAAAAGATTATAAAAACAATATAGCCCGTAAATTCGACAATAGGCCCCAGGAACTCAAAGAAAAACCAATAAGGCATACTGACCATACCAAAACGGCCATATTTCGGATTGAACATGAGTTTTCGATGTTTCCATAAGGTTTCCATAGTACCCCGCATCCAACGATTACGCTGTTTACGTAATACTTCTTTTGACTCGGGTACTTCGGTCCAGCACAATGGATCAGGAATGTTAACCACCTCGTAGGCTTGCTTTTGCTCCTCCATATAGCGGCGCATACGAACAACAAGCTCCATGTCTTCTCCCACCGTATTTCGGTCATACCCCCCACAAGCCAATACGATCTCCCGGTCAAAAGCGCCAAATGCCCCGGAAATAAGAATTAAACCCGAAGCCCTTGACCAAGCCATTCGACCTAAAATAAAAGCACGGATGTACTCTAAAGCCTGCGTACGCCCCAACCATGATTTTGGAAGATTAACGTCCACGACAGAACCATTCACGACATTACAGTTATTGGCCAAACGTATAACTCCGCCACAGGCTATAACGCGTTTGTCGGTCTGTTCCAAAAATGGCTTTGCTAATTTTAAAATAGCATCCTGTTCCAAAATACAGTCTACATCAATACAGACGATATAATCTCCAGAAGAAATATTAACACCGACGTTGAGCGCATCAGCCTTACCGCCATTTTCCTTGTCAACAACAATCAGCTTCTTAAACGCCGGATTTTTGCTCTTATAGATCCCTCTTATATCCTTGGTCTCAATATTTCCCTGAACAAAAAAAGACGTGGGTTCAAGTTCATAAGAGGCGATCAATTTCAAAATTGAGTCGTCTTTACTACCATCATTGACGATGATAATTTCCAGATTATGATAATATAGCGACAATAAAGAACGTACATTTTCAACGATGGTCATCCCCTCATTGTAAGCTGGAGCAATCAGACTGAATGTAGGCGCGTTGGGGTTGGTAGCAATAATACTATAGTCCGTAAACGTATTATTATGTTTGTAACGAAACACCGCTCCATAAGCGTATAGCCCTATCCAAGTATAGATAATGAATACTGCTGCCGAATAAAGCAAAAATAACCAAACTATAATTTCGTATACGATATGGGAAAACTCTAACATTTTTTCTCTTGCAATGCGTGTTTAATAATTTGTGTAAGTTCGTCGTATGTATCTTCACGTTGTGAAATTTCACGCAGATACTGTTCTTCTCCTAGCACAACGAGTACTTCTGCGGCAGAAATTTTAATTGACACTTGACTATGATTCCAAAGTTGATCCTTCAGAAAATGCTCACTTTCTCTACTTTTGGCAATTTTCATCGCTTTAAGGATTTCTATCTGAACTTCGATTGGTTGCAGATCAAAATTTTGTATAAATTGCTGAATCGTCCCACTATTCTCAATGGCCTGCAATGTCCGTATGGCTTGTATACGAACCTTCGTAGATAGATGATCCAATAGGTTAAAAACTTCCGTATAAAAAGTCATCAATCTAAATTTTCGGATCAAGCGCAACGTAAATATGACAACAGAATCATTTGAACTCTTAAGCCAGGTATCAACGTGTAACTCTGAAAGTTCCGGTATTTCATGAATAGAAAACAATAAACGTAATTGTTGCCAGTCTGATAAGGGACGATCGAAATGATCCAAAAAACCAAGCCCCTCATACCCTTTGAAAGTTACAATTGCATATTGTGCTTCTTGATATACTGCGGTACGGGAATCATTAAGCTTGGCTGTTATCTCTGGGATTGCTGATTCGACATTCATTGCAGCAAGCTCCTGAACCCCACCGGCAACCAAATAAGCTTTTCTATGCCGAAGCTTCCGCCAAGCCTCATCCTCCAATTTAAAATCATGAAACAACCTATTGATCGATTGTTTAGCTCCACCAGAAAATTTTCTATCAGAGTCAACTAATACATCTAAAAAAAGAGCTCGAAAAGACGGTTCTTTCAAATACTCCGCAAACTCCAAATCTCGATCGCTATTCTCATCGCCACCGACAATAGTCTCCATAATTTTGTACTCGATGATCTGTCGCCACGATTGCCTATTATGAAGGATTCTATAGCTATAAAAGCTGTATCCCAGTACCGTGATAATCAACAATAGTACTAAAATCAATACGATAACAATCGCCAGAATAAGCTCATGTAGCTCGATATGGTGATGCATAATTTTATTTATTTATTAGGCGTTTTATTCTAAGAATCAGTTCGTTTGGACTAAATGGCTTAACCATAAAATCAGATGCGCCTAAATCAAATGCATCAACCACGACCTCCTCTTGCCCCATACTTGATAATACGATGACAGGGATTTTCTTTCCAATACGCTTTATTGCCGAAAGAATTTCAATACCAGAAGCAAAAGGCATCATAATATCCGTTACAACTAAATCCAAATCTAGCTCATTAATCTTCTCGATGGCTTCACGGCCATTTCTGGTCAGCACCACTTCGTGTCCTTCTTTCACTAATTTGTGTTCAACAGTACGCAGTATCAATTCGTCGTCTTCCGCTATTAAAATCAACATATCATTATTTATTTAAGATTTTTGTAATTAATTCCAATCCTATATCCATTTCTTGTTCGATTGCCACAAAAGCGGTCGCGAGCTCAGTTTCAATCGTTGGGCTGGTCTCCAAGTCTTTGGTCATTTGGGCCAACTTGATCAGTCCGGCTGTCGATGAAGTTCCCCGTAACTTATGAAGGAGTTCTTTGATGCGTACAATATCGTTTGTATCAATTGCCTCCTTTAACTGATTTCTGGACCCCGTGATTTCCCGAACGACCAAATCCAGAAAAAAGGTTAAAAATGCAGGATCATCACCCGCCTGTTCTTCGAGGCGCTGCATATCCAAATGCTCATCCAAATCCTCCAGATCTGAAGCTTCGGCAGCACTAGGTTTCACCGATAACATCGCTTTTTCCAAGGCTTTGAATAAATCCTGTTGCCGAATAGGTTTAGCTAGAAAGTCAGACATCCCCGCTTCGAGACAGCGTTCTTTTTCGCCTGAAATATTACCGGCGGTAACACCGATAATAGGTGTTTCAGCATAACCTGCCATTTGCCGGATCTGTTTGGTTGCTTCGATCCCATCGACCTCGGGCATCTGAACATCCATCAAAATAAAATCAAATTGTTTTTCTTTGCAAGCATGAATGGCTTGTGCTCCGTCAGAAACTTCGGTTAAGAGTGCCCCTGGCATTATACTTGCCATCATGCGTAAATTAAGGGCCATATTAACGGCATTGTCGTCTGCCAACAGCACCTGAACGTCTTGACCGTACGGATCCGATGATAACGATAAGTTTGCATTCGCCTTTAATTGTACTGCATCCTCCCTATTCTGTTGTATCGCCCTTCTTAAAGTCGAATACAGTTCCTCGGATTTAATCGGCTTAAGTAGACAGAATGACCGCTCTTCTTGTCTAAATGCTGAAATCACCTCATGCTCTTCTGACGAAGTGTGCAACACAATCAAGGGGATACCTTCTTCCTGTTTTCTAAAGAGTTCTTTGATTTTTTCTATTGTTTCGAGGCCCGATAAGATCGGCATATGGTAGTCCATTAAAATAACATCGAAACGTTCCCCTTTCATCAACAACTGTAAGGCTTCCATGCCGTTTTCTGCGAGGACAGATTCGACGTTTTTATAGGCCAACATATGTTGCAGGATGATCCGATTATTAGCGTTGTCATCGACAACGAGGACACGATTTAAAGGTAAAGCTGTATCTTCATCCTCCATTTCTTCACATCGGACCTCGATATCAAAATAGAACGTCGACCCGACACCCTGTTCGCTTTCCAGATTCAATTTACTTCCCATGTATTTCAAGAGGTTGTTGGAGATGGTCAAACCGAGTCCCGTGCCCCCATATCGTTTACTTACCGAGCTATCTTCTTGCGTAAAGGCATCAAAGATGCGTTGTTGCTTCTCTGGCGGAATTCCTATCCCCGTATCTCTAACCGCAAAACGTAAGGTTAATTTATTCTCATCATTGCGAAGTTTACTGATCTTAAATTCGATTTCGCCTTTTTCCGTAAACTTAACTGCATTACCTAATAAATTCACCAGCACTTGCTTAATACGTGCCTCATCAATCCAAACAAAAGCCGGCAGTCCCTGCTCAATGTTCAAAAGCAGTTCGACTTCTTTTCGTTGTGCTTGATAGAGAACAACATTAATAACCTGATTGGCTACATCATATACGTTATACTTATCAACAAATAGTTCGAGTTTACCCGATTCAATTTTTGAAAAGTCTAAAATGTCATTAATAATATTGAGTAAGCTATTTCCTGATTCATTGATATAGCCGAGGTATTGGACCTGTGTATCATTTAATGGTGTTTTTAACAACAAATCGGAGAATCCGATCACACCGTTTAAAGGCGTTCGAATTTCGTGACTCATATTGGCGAGGAATTCGGACTTTGCTCTACTCGCCAGATCGGCCAGTTCCTTCGCTAACTTTAATTCATCATTTATTTTTACCGAATCCGTGATATTTTGTGTAAAAATAATGATCCCACCTATACTTCCATCAGCAAGATGCCAAGGTCTTACCTCCCAATTGAAATGTTGCGCTTCGGCAAGTCCGCCAGCCTGTATGACCTCATCCGTATTCTTATAAGGTATTCCCTCCAGCGCATCAAGGTAGATTTTTTTTCTATTTTCTGGGATATTTGGAAACAGATTGAAAAAGTTACTACTTGGCGGCAAGCTTACCCCTTCGTGAAAATCTTCTAACCATTGATTACTGACCGAAATATAGTTAAAGTCTCGGTCAAACATAGCAACCGAAGCAGGAACATAATCCACAAACGCACGTAACATCGATTCTTTGCGTTTCAGCTCCAAGAATAGCGATTTACTTTGATCGATATCCTGAATAATTCCAAAAACACGCTTACACACATCGTTTTCAAATTCGGGAATACCTTTTACCCGTACCCAAATTGATTCGCCATTTTGCTTTAATAGGCGCAATTCGGTATCGTAAGGTGTTCTTGATGTAATGGCGTCTTCAAAAATTTCACGCAAAATAACCTGGCTTTCCGGCTCATAAAATCCGATTGCATGTTCAAAATCAGGTGTAAAATCAGAAGCCACACCATGAATTAGCTTCGTGGACTCGGACCAATAGACCTTGTTTTCAACTAAGTTGACCTCCCATCCGCCAACCTGAGCGACAGCATTGGTCTGCTCCAGGATCTGTTTGGTATGCAAAAGATCATTTTCAAGTCGCAATCGATCCGTCATATTCAAGGCTGTACTGACAACATAAGATCGTCCATTCTCATCCGTCTCCAACATATTGTGGTATAGCCAAGAAATATCTTCACCATCTTTTGTTTGGAGAACCATCATTCCAGAATCCTCTTTATTGCTGGCAATGCGCTTGAGATATTCTTCAACCAGACCCACATGATGAGACGGAACCAATTTCTTGAGGTTAAGTCCTTTTACCTCTTCTTTGGCATACCGCAACACCTCTCTTCCTTTTTCATTGACGGATAGAATATTACCGTCCAAATCATGCATACTCATGAGGCCAATCGCATTTTCAAAAAAGCTACGAAATCTACGTTCGGAATTCTCCAACTTGAGTTTTTCTTCGCGCTCTTTTGTTACGTTTCTGCCAAAGGCCAGAATATCATGATTTATCGGATCATATTTGAAATGCCATTCAATTTCGACAACTTGACCATTTTCTATTTTAGTCCTACTCGTAGATTGAACGCCGTACTTTGTTTCCTCAACTCGACCTAAGTCCGACACTAACTCCCTTTCAGTGTCCCCCAATAATGTAAAAATAGATTTGCCTAAACTATTCGATCTGGACAATCCCAAGACTTTACTAAATGCAGGGTTAACTTCTTTTACCTTGCGCGCCTCATCCAATACACAAATAATATTGTTCGTCAGGTGAAAAATTTCGGAGAAATAACCAGCCTGTACTTTTCGTTTTTTCCCCAATAATATTTTGGTCACCGCCTTGCCAAGCTCCTCCAACGAGTCTTTTTGTTTATCCGAAAGCTTTTTCGGATGGAAATCAATGACACAGATTGTCCCAAGAGCATCACCATCATCATCCAAAAGAGGAACTCCGGCATAAAAACGGATATTTCCTTCGCGAATCAATGGATTGGAAGACGAGCGTGAATCTTCAAAAGTATCTTCAATAACAAGGACCTCCTTACTCATTATGGTGTATTGACAGACCGTATTCTTCCTTTCAACGGTATCCAGCTCCATCCCAACGCAACTTTGAATACGTTGTGTTTCTTCTTCCATCATGGCAATTAAAGCTGCAGGACAATCTGTAATCAGACAGGCTGCCTGCGCAAAAACATCCAGCTCAGGGTCTTTCCCGAGTCCCATTAACTCATAGGACTTTAATTTTTCTATCCTTCTTAACTCATTTTCAGGAAAAACATTATTTGCCATTCACTTCTAATATTTAGATCTGGTTTATTGTGACCGTGAAGTTAATAAAAACATTATTTAACGCCTAAACAATAAGGAAATATTGATCAGATAATGTTTTATAAAGAACAAACAACTGGTCAATTAGTTGATGCAATAAAAAGATTTACCAGACATCCTCTTCATAATTTAGTTATTTACTAATTGAATTTTATAAAGCTTGACCTTATTAAGAAAGACAAACTGTACGTTTTAGGAAGTCTGTACAAACTGATCAAATAAATAGCTTAAAAACGAAAGAGCCCCGCTAGATGTGATAGCGGGGCTCTTCAATATGTCTAAATTAAAAAAGTTTTTCAATACTCTGTTCGGCATAGCCAGCACTTGCTGTCATTCCTTTCCCTCCAATACCGGTTCTAACATGTATTCTTGGGCTAACGTCGATTTCAAGAATATGATCTTTGTGCTGCGAATAATAACCTGCCCAAGAAGATGAAATCCAGGTACGGTCCATTGGCATGATACGGTTGGCTTCCGCAATCATCAATTCATTGATATAGGAGCTTACTGAGAAGCCCAGTTCATCCAGTCTGTTTCCCGTTGCATATTCATGCGAATCACCGATAATAATACTACCATCCGTGGCCTGTTTAAATAGGATATGAATTCCATAATTGCGCAGCTCCTGGTAGTAATCAGGCATTGGAATTGTTTGAAACGAAGGGCAATATTCTTCAAAACTCTCGTATCGACGAATGGTCAACCCAGTTAAGATATTCCCAGGAAGATAAATATGAGCCAAAGGCTTTGTACGCATCATTTGCAGCTTGCTAATTTCAAGCCCGCTATTATCAAACAAGGAACGATATAAAATTTTAAACTCGTATCCATTACAGATAAGCAATTTCTTCCCTTCAAAGTTTTCTAGCGTACTGCTCGTGACAACAACAGCATTATTTTTATCCTCGCAGGCCACAATTGTCGTATCGTATTTCAACGTATAGTCCACAAACTTATTTTGCATATAAATATGCAGCTGTCTAATCATTGACTCGGGCTCTACACTGAGTTCCTGCGGAAAAAAGATAGCCTCTTTAACATAATCAGCATTCATTACGGGATATTGCAATAGAACTTGCTCCTTTGACCAAAGTTCATGATCATATCCTTTTCCCTGATAGTGCTTAGATAGCTCGTGAAGCACCTGAACTTCATCACTATCCGAAGCAATATAGATGCTGCCGTTATTTCTAACGGATATATCCATCTCTTTCTGAATAGACTGATATATTTCAAGTCCTCGCACACCATAATCAAACCATTCGCCTGCCATCCCCGATGGCACTACCTGTCCGAAATTACGAACAGTAGATCCCACGGGGAAATTATCTTTTTCGAGTTGGAGCACGCGTAATCCCATTTGTAACGCATGATAGGCATGAAAGGTCCCTAAAATCCCACCCCCAACAATAATTAAATCATATGTATTTGTTTTCATCTTTATAAATAGAATATCATAAAAAAGTATAGTTAACTAATTTGCACTTCTCCTTTTGTGGTATGCCAAGGAGCCAACAACTCATCATCACTTCCTTTCATCTGTTCTTTTTTTCGAATAAAATAGAGTAGAGAGAAGATACCCAAAATAGCTCCGATAATAGAGGCTAAAAAGACCAATTGAATAAAGTAATTCCCCCAAGTGACAGAATTTGGCATAAATTCTTTGTTTACCAATATCAGAAAACTACCCAAATAACCGATTGAGTCAGCCATATACATAACAAAGCCGATGTTACTTTTCATACGATATGTTGCGATCATTCGCTCAAAAAATATCGCATTGTAAGGGATGTATGCCATATACAAGCCCAAACCGACGAGCAACATCCAACTTAAACCGTCAATCCATTGTTTTGTAAACAAATAGGTAGAAATACCTGCAGTCAGAAAACCTATAATGATCATATAGTGGATCAACTTAAATGCTTTAAGATTATTTTTAACCATGATTAGACAACTTACCAGCAGCAGTACAATCAAGGAGATAGTCCCATCAACTTTTGCAAAAATGCCCGCCCCCTTCACATGTAACATCTGCCAGATTTCAACCTCAAAATTATCGCGTACATCACGTAAAATAGTAAGCATCGTATAAACGATAATAGTCAAAACGATACCCGGCATAAAGGTTTTAAAAAAGTGTTTTCGCATTTTACTATCCATCGCAATGCGCTCCGTCCGGAGCTTCTTGTCTTCTTCTGTTGGCCCTGGAGCATTTTCCAATACCCATACACACAAAACAAAGGGCAGAAAAAACAGTAAACCCGTCAAAAATGGCATCCAAAACTCGTTAACATGAAAAGAAGACATCAACCACCGCCCAACCGTTTTTATCAGTCCTGACGCGAAAATCAAGCTCACAGACATCACTGCCCCCATAATCTCTGTAAACCGCCTTCCTTCTAAATAACTAAATACCAAACCCCAAACCATTCCCAATGGAAAACCATTGATAAAAAGAAAGACAACATTCCAAGGTCTCGGACAAACTGCAAATGCCAAAAGACCTATCCATGAAATACAAATCAAACCGATCAAATACCGCCCTCTACTACGCTGTTTACTTTCAGAGATAAATTTAATGCCATAAAACTTGGACAACAAATACCCCAGCATTTGAATGACCACCATACAGACTTTATAATCGACACCAAAAATAGTATCATTTGCAAAAGCAGATGCCGTAAATGACTTTCTAAATGAATACATACTCGTATAACATAAAAATGCTGTAACAGCCAGAACAATAGCCACAGATTTCTCATCCAGTCTATTTATGCGTCTTTTTATTCGTTGGTTTAACTCCATCATTTAAACTTGTTAACAGACCTCATTGTCCGCAATCAAAAGTAAATTTTGGAAATTAACACAAGACTAAACTTTTGTTAAGTATTTATAAACAAATATAAGCATCCCTTTGCGATACGAAAAGTATAAAATAAAAAAAGCATCACTGAATGATTCAATGATGCCCTGACAATTAACATGTTATCCTCTATTTCTTATTTTCAAAAAAGTATACAATTAGCATGACGGCCTTTTCACTTCCAACATTACGCGGTGTATGTGACAATCGGCCATTAAAAAAGATCGAATCGCCCTCTTCTAAGCTAATTTTTTGATCATTGAAGATGTACTCAACCTGCCCGCTAATGATATATTTATATTCATAAGCTTCGGTCTCAACCATTGGTCGTTGTGCATCCGGAAGCAACTCCAAAAGAACAATGTCCATGGTCGAACTATCCATCGCAGATGTAAAAATCCTTTTATAATGGAAACCAATAGCCGACTCTTTTTCAAACGGACTATAAGTATCTTTTTTCCGAACGACCACGGGGCCTGAATCCAATTCAGAATTAAAATCTTTAAAAAACTCATTAAGATCAATATTCAGTGCATTGATGATATTAATCAATACCAGTAGGGAGGGTATTGTTCTGTTATTTTCAATCTGCGAAATAAGTCCCTTGCTTACCCCCGCTCTATCAGCAACTTCCTGTATGGTAATTCCTTTTTCTTTTCGAATTTCCTTAATCTTATTGCTAATCTTGAATATCGTATTATCTTCCATAATTTGGCCAAAAGTAAACATTTTTCCTATGTCGTGTATATTAAGTTTTTGTCACCTAATCATAGGTCACCTCTAAAATTAGGATATTTAACTGTTATCAGAAAACTGCAGTTCATTAATAGGCGATTTTTTTCGTCTCTTATCCCTCTCAGAATTGGTAAGCACTATTGGTAAACTTTAACCCAGTCAACACGCATCTCAACAGGCAGTTGGTCTTGATTTACCTCACCAACCCAGCTCCCGCCCAACTGTTGATCAATCAATAGATAAAAGGGCTGATCATAAGGCCACTGAGAAGGATCTACCCCATTAACTCTTGGATAAGTAAAGGTGTCAACACCATTCAACTGAAATACGATACGATCGGGATACCAGCTTATACCATATGTATTGTACTCTTCTGATTTGATCGAAGCGGTACCAAAATGTTTGGGATTCTCCTTTTGCCCCAGATCTAAGGTATAGTATGAATGTGTTGTCTGGTAAATGATATGATCAAAATTAAGATGTTCCATAATATCAATTTCACCATTTCTCGGATACTTCCCATACTTATCTAACTCCGCCAGCATCCACATGGCAGGCCATGCCCCTTTTGCACTTCCAAGTTTAGCTCGGATTTCTATGCGTCCGTACTGAAAAGCAAACTTTCCCTTACTCCATATCCCACCTGTCAAAAATAGTCTTGAATCTTTATTTTTGTCTGTATTTTTTATTCCTTTAAGAATTAACTCACCATTTTCCCATCCAAAACAGGCATCATCCATACTCATATGCCGGTTCCAATCAGCTCCTCCCGCTGGAATCCGGGACCATTTACTACTATCTAGCTTAGGGGAATTAAAGTGCTCTTCCCATACTAGCTTCCATTCCTTAACCTCTCGATCTTTCTTTTGAACATATACATACGGATGATCTTTCGGACGATAATGCACACTACATGCAGAAAACAACAGATAAAAATAACTTAGGCCGAAGACTCTTTTCATGATTAACATTAATGGTTTGCGAAAAAAATGAGTTAGGCCTAAATTTAGACATAATTTACCATACCTGATAGATTCCCGAACAATTAAGAGGGACTAAAACGCAGAGGAAAAAGGAAATGCGATTTATTGCTATCCCTAAAACATAGGATGTGCGTTTGCTGCATTTTTAGGCACATCTTGCTGTGCATCCCAATGCTCCACAATTTTACCTTTTTCCAGCCTGAATATATCAATAGTCGATTTAAGACTACCATCTGGATTCTTATTCTTTAGGTGTATGAAGACCAAATCTCCATCCGAAGCAATGTGTTGCACATCAATCCTTGTTTTAGGTTGTCCTTCAAACCATTTCGCTGCAGCGAGCTTAAATGCTGCCGCTCCATCCGCAACAGAGGGATTATGTTGGATATACTGAGGGGAAATGTACTTATCAACTGCAGAGACATCCTTATCACCAAACATTTGCTGATAAAAATCTAAAACGATTCTTTTATTCTCTTTGTTTTCGTCAAGTTGTTTTTGTGCAGCCTCCTTTGATTCATTTGTCTGCGGCTGCTGACAACCCAGCGTTAGCAATAAAACAGAGAAAGTGATGACCTTAACCATTGTTCTATTTTTCATCTTTAAATCTATTTTTAATTGAAGTCTTCAATTCCCACCTCATATTAGTACAATCCAATTTACCTAAATTATACAATATATAACGCTTTTATCTGAGTTCATTTACACTATTAAATAGTGGCATGATAATTGGATTTGATGTTGTAGTATAATATTCAGAAATATACATTTCATAAATTTAGGTTAATAATTGGTTAGGTTAAACACCTGAAGTCCCCAACTTCAGGTGTTTTTTTATATATTTTCGAAAATCACTATTCCCTAAAAAACAAAAATGTCAATTATAGCTTTTATTAATCTAGTTCAATAAAATTCCCTGTTGGTCGGCGTAACTTTACATTAGTTAAGAAAATAAAATTATCAGATATGGAAAATAAAATATTAGGGTTACACCACATTACTGCGATAGCAGACAACGCAAAGCGAAATCTCGATTTTTACACGAAAGTACTGGGTGTACGCCTTGTCAAAAAAACAGTTAATTTCGACGACCCTGGCACCTACCACTTCTACTTCGGCAATGAACAGGGGGACCCCGGAACGATCCTCACTTTTTTCCCATGGGAAGGTATCGGAAAAGGTACCGCAGGAGCAGGAATGGCGACTCATATTGGCTATGCCGTACCTCAAGGGAGTTTGGATTTTTGGAAAAATCGCTTAGGGGAACATCAGATTAGTTTACAGGAAAGTGAAATTTTTGGAGAGAAGCTAATTTCATTTAATGATCCTGATGGATTGCAGCTTCAGTTTATTGAAACGAAAGATAATAGAAAGGCATGGACAACGACTGACATCAATAGCGAACATGCACTAAAAGGCTTCCATAATATCACGCTTTCTTTAAAAGAAGCAGATCCGACGCTAAAAGTATTGACCGATATTTTGGGTTATTCGCTCCAACAACAGCATGATAATCGTTATAGGTTAACAACGGATAGCATTGATACGGCTAATAGCGTTGACATAATAGCGGATAAAAATCTACCATACGGCAAAAATGCAGCCGGTACAAACCATCATGTCGCATTTCGGGTAAAGGACGACAATGTTTTGATGGAGTATCGTGAAAAGGTACTTTCAGCAGGGCTAGATATCACACCAAAAATAGATCGAGATTACTTTTTCTCACTCTATTTTCGTGAACCTGGTGGTGTCTTATTTGAAATCGCGACAGACAATCCCGGATTTACGGTAGACGAACCACTATCCAGCTTAGGATCGGCACTCAAATTGCCGAAGCAATATGAAAACTACCGTTCGCAGATTGAACAGACATTGCCAAAAATCGATTAATTAAATTATATAAACATCATTATACAAACGAGGAAATTATGGAAAGAACTGAAATTGTATTAGACAAAAATCAACGTGGAGAGCTTCAATTATTCTCCGATGAACGCAAAGCAGGTTTGATGAGTATCGCTATCATTGACGGTAATCTCGTTGTTTACCATACAGAGGTGGACGAAGCCTATGAGGGAAGAGGATTTGCAAAAATACTACTCGAGAAATTGGTATCTCATGCGCGCGAAAACAACATGAAAATTGTTCCATTATGTCCTTATGTAAATGCGCAGTTTCATCGTCATCCAGAACTATATCAAGACGTTTGGTTTAAAAAAACGGTATAAACTACCCTACATGAAAGCATAAAATGAGTCATTCAATAAATATTAAAACAGCTGGTAAAAATTTAGAACAGGCAGAAAAAGCCATTGTCATGATCCATGGTCGTGGGGGGAGTGCAGAAGACATCCTTGGCATGTCATCCTATCTTCATGTCGATAATTTTGCACTACTTGCACCGCAGGCAGAAAATCACACTTGGTACCCCTATTCTTTTATTGCTCCCGTACATGAGAACGAGCCCTGGTTGAGTTCCGCAATTGATCTGATCGATCATACAGTTAAACTAGCTTTAGACAATGGGATCCTCGCCGAAAATATCTATTTTTTTGGTTTTTCTCAGGGTGCCTGTTTAACACTAGAATATCTTGCACGGCATGGGCAGCGCTATGGTGGCGCTATAGCAATTATTGGCGGAGTAATAGGCGAAGAAATTAACAGGGATAATTACACCGGTGACTTCGCACAAACGCCTATTTTTATTGGCACTAGCAATCCTGATTTCCATGTTCCTCTTGAACGCGTTGAAGCTACAGTATCCATATTAGCACAAATGAATGCCAATGTAAAGCTCATGGTATATCAAAACGCGGGGCACTCCATCAATCGCGAGGAGATCGATCTTGCAAATGAATTTGTTCTTTAAGAAATAAAGGAGTGAATAATCAGTAAGGAATAATCCATTGGTTGTTGATTATAATAATTAATCAACAACCAATTTTAAGCATTATACTTTTGGGTATTTATAGCCGTTATGATAAACCGAAGCTAAGTATTTATTTGCTTTCTGATCGGTAAAATGCTGTTTATCTTTATCCCAATAGAGTTTTTGTCCAGTTCTGAATGCTATATTTCCGAGCTGAGAAAAGATGGCAATGTGTGCCCCCACTTCAATTGGTGCATGAAGTACTTGTGGATTACGTTGGCGAATGGATGCTACAAAATTTTCCATATGTTTGTCCAGTCCGTTATCTAAAGAAGGTTGGATAGAGACCGCTTCCATCCTTCCTTTTTCTGGAATGACCTCCCAGCCCGACCTGTTCAAGACCAGCGTACCATTGTTACCAATAAATGCGACACCGTGATTGCGGTTATAAGGTCCGAGATCAATTCCTTTGGCATGTTCCCATTGAATATTGAAGCCATCAAACTCGTACACAGCAGTCATCGTATCAGGTGTTTGGCCTGCATCGTCCGGGAACGCAAACTTACCTCCTGAGGCCATAATAGATTTTGGATTAGAAACCTTCATCCCAAGTAAAGCATAATCCAACATATGCACACCCCAATCTGTCATCAAACCTCCTGCATAGTCCCAAAACCATCGAAAATTAAAATGGAATCGATTCGAATTAAATGGTCTTTTTTGTGCCGGACCTAGCCATTCCGTATAATGTACACCTGCAGGAACCGGTTCATCGGGCACGATGGGAATAGCACTTTTCCACCCTTGATAAGACCAAGCTTTTACCAATCTTATTTTGCCCAATTTACCGGAATGAACAAAATCAATGGCGTCCTTAAAATGTTGCTGACTTCTTTGCCATTGCCCGACTTGTACAATAGCCTTATTCTTTTTTGCTGCCTGAACCATTAATTGACATTCAACAATGGAGTTACCGATGGGCTTTTCGACATATACATGCTTTCCAGCATTTACGGCATCTACCAGTTGCAGGCAATGCCAATGATCCGGAGTTGCAATAATGACCGCATCCACAATCGAGCTATTGAGCATCTTCTTATAATCTACAAACGTTTCGACCTGTATATTTCTTTTTTGAAGTTCTTCTGCTCTCTTTTTAAGAATATTTTCATCCACATCACAAAGAGCAGTACACACCAAGCCATCATTCTTTAACAATGCATTCAAATCAGACCAGCCCATACCATTTACACCAATTAATCCAACCCGGATGGATCGATCTAAAAAGTTTGAACCTTTAGCATTTAAGAAAAATGACGATGCAGCTAAAACAGTGGACGTTTTGATAAAATCTTTTCTATTCATTGGATATTGGTTTAAGTTTTGTTTTTACTGGATATCATCTAAATTGTCAAAACGAACAGAATACATATGCTTAGATGAATGCCCTAAATAAGAATGCTTTCTTTATTATTAAAAACAAATTGCTTCGATGAAAATACAAAAATGAATCTAGGTGCTCGCAAAAAGCATTGTAAAATATATATAGACAAACCTAGCGTACCCCTATCAAAAAATGGTCGAGTTAGAATCACTCGACCATACATCTACCTATGAAAAACATGCCCTTGGGAGGGGCGGTTGAAGTTACTACTAATTTCACTAAGAACAAACATTTAGAAAAAATATTTATCTAAATAATTAATAATACCATTAACAACAGCATCATGAGTTGACCATGTTACATTGGTTGGCGAGATCGTGTTTTATTATACATTTTTGTTCGATAAATTCCTCCTTCTAACGCTGTTTCAATCAACATCTCGTTCAAAAAAACGCTCAGTTACACAACCCATTTTATAATTCATTAAAAAAAATAAAAGATTAATCATTTATTATGCCTACCTTGCCGCACTTAATTAAAAATAATGAATACAGGTAAAATTAAATTTTTCAATGAAACTAAAGGTTTTGGTTTTATTACACCAGAGGATGGTAGTGCAGATGTTTTCGTACACGTTTCTGCGCTTAAAAACCAAGTATCTGAAGGCGACGTTGTTACTTATGATGTAGAAAGAACTCCAAAGGGGATCAGCGCTACAAATGTAAAATTGGCGTAATCCAAAAAATACACTTTCTTGTTAATGGGGTAATTCTTAATGACTTATCCCATTTCTTTTTCCTATTCTTCCTTTACAATTTTTTAGCAATCTTTTACTTTTCCGTTGAAGACTTTTAGTTTTCAAATAAAAAGCATAAAAAGGATTCTCAAAGGTTTTATTTAAGACAAATTCGAACATACTATTTATGGAATTTAAACAACTCAGTTTAATCGCTCCGCTTTTAAAAGCAATAACAGAAACAGGCTATACACACCCTACTGCAATTCAACAAAAAGCCATTCCAATTGTATTGCAAGGAAACGATCTTATTGGCTGTGCACAAACGGGAACCGGTAAATCGGCCGCTTTTGCACTTCCGCTTTTACAACGTCTTGAAGAAACTAAGACATCAGGTAAACTCGTTCCCATTAGAGCTTTGATTCTTACACCAACACGTGAACTAGCCATTCAAATTGGAGACAATATCAACTTATACCGAAAATATCTAAAACTAAACTATTGCACTATTTTTGGTGGAGTAAGCCAAGAAAAGCAAGTTAAAGAAATTAAAAAAGGTATTGATATTCTTGTTGCTACCCCAGGCCGCTTACTGGATTTAATGAATCAAAAGATAGTTTCTCTAGATAAAATCGAGATCTTGATATTAGACGAGGCGGACAACATGCTGGACATGGGCTTTATTCATGACATCAAGAAGATCCTCGCCAAGGTTCCTTCAAAGCGACAGACATTATTCTTCTCGGCGACAATGCCTCCTAATATCCGTAAATTCGCGCATGGCATATTACACAAGCCTATTGAAGTTGACGTCACCCCGGTAAGCTCAACAGCCGAGAAAGTAAATCAATCTGTATTTTTTGTTGAAAAGAAGGAGAAGATCAAATTATTGACGAGCATATTAAAAAAGCTGAAGCATGAGCGCACCATTGTATTCTCCCGAACAAAACACGGAGCGGATAAAATCGTCAAGTTGCTTGCAAAAAATGGCTTGAGAGCAGCGGCCATTCACGGAAATAAATCGCAAAATGCAAGACAAAAAGCTTTAGGTGAATTTAAGGACAGTCATCTTAAAATTTTGATCGCTACCGATATTGCAGCAAGAGGAATCGATATCGAACAACTACCGCTTGTGATTAATTATGATCTCCCAAATGTACCGGAAACCTATGTTCATCGCATTGGTAGAACAGGAAGAGCTGGTCAGGAAGGAAAAGCCATCTCTTTTTGCGATGTAGAAGAAAGACCGTATTTGGCTGATATCGAAAAATTGATCGGACTAAAAATCAAGATAGAAAAGATCAATAATTAGATCTTGATAACACCTTAAGTAAAAGCCCCTAGGGGCTTTTTACGTTTTATTTATGGTTTGCGATCCGCCATCAACAGTGTAGATGGCGTAAAAGGAAGCCAATGTACTTTTTTATTGACAATTTTGTTCCAGCTGGGCAGGCTGATCAACATTAAGTCATGGTCCCGCCAGGTATCACTGTTTAACTCTTTTTCCGTTATTGTGAGATGGTTGGGAACAAGTTGTTCCAATTGCCTCAATTTCTCCTTGAAGCTTTCATTGGTTTTCAGCACTTGATTCAGATCCCACACGATGATCTGAGCATCCGAATGCTGAATAAGGCGCTGTATGATTTCACATAGAAATTCATCATTTTTCAAAACAACAGGAACGATCACTCGCTTCGCCTTCACAAAGTCTTTATCAATTAAAATGCCTACCATTGCATTCACTTTGGCGTTGATCTGCTGATTTCTATCAAATGTCGTAAAGGGAGACTCGGCATTTGTAACCGTATGGAATAACTTTTCAGGATTTACAATCCGCGTAGTAAAATCTAAAAATCGCCCCAATAAACTCCCCTCATAGATGGATTCGCTGACACCCAAAAGTAATAAATCCTGATCGCGTTCATTGGAAGTTTGAACAATCTCACTATCGATATCACTAGAAATTTTAAATACTGTCTGAATAGGCTGTTCGAGTTGCTGAGCGACCTGCTTGATTTCACGAAAACTATCCAGTTCCTGGGTTTCCACCTCATAATGATGTAATTCGTTTGAAGGTTCAATATGTAATGCAGTAATCTCAGCATTCTTTTTCGATTTCAACGTTAAAGCATCCGCTAGATACAGTAGCGAAATCCCAGTATTACTTTTCGCAAAAGACAATAGAATCTTAAATTTCGATTTATCCTGGATATCTTCCTGCAATAAACTCTTCTTTGGTCGATAGAGAAAATTGATAAGATCTAAGGATGGCCCTGTCATAAAGGTGGTCACTAAGGCCATAACGACCATCATCGAAAATAATTCAGCACTTAAAACGCCAAGATCGTATCCAATATTGAGGACGATAAGTTCCATCAAACCCCGCGTATTCATTAACGCGCCGATACTCAAACTATCTTTCCAGCTTTGACCGACAAAACGCGCCGCCAACGTACTACCTGCAAATTTCCCAATAACCGCGACCAAAATAATACCAATGGTAATCATCCATAACTGAGGATCATTAAGTAGACCGATCTGCGTACGCAGTCCAGTATAGACAAAAAATAAAGGCAACAATAACAAAGTAGAGACATCTTCGATTTTTTCGATGAATGCTGTTCGGAATCGACTTCCTTCGGGCATGATTGCTCCCGCCATAAATGCACCAAAAAGTGCATGGATACCGATTACTTCGGTTGCATAAGCAGACAATAACAGCACAATAAAGAAAATAGCAACAACAGGTTTACTCAAAGCTTCCTTACTACCTTTCACCTCTCCTACGCGCATCAAAAATGGGCGCACGATCTTAATCATAATGAGCACATAAGCAACAGCAAGCCCTATTGTATACAACGCACTGGCAAAATCACCGGCTTTGACGATTGCAATTACGACAGCGAGTATACACCAAGCCGTAATGTCGTCTGCAGCCGCGCAGGTAATCGCCATTGCACCTAGCTTACTTTTTTGCAATCCTCTTTCTTGTATAATTCTGGCAAGGACAGGAAATGCTGTGATACTCATGGAAATACCAATAAACAAGCTATAGGATAGAAACTCTACATTTGTAGGTGGATGGAATAGGTATAAAAAATAAGCCAATGAAATTCCCAACGTAAATGGGATCACAATGCTTGCATGAGAAATGACAACAGCATCATGCGCTTTATTTCGCAGCACATTCAGATCCAGCTCCATTCCAATGATAAACATAAATAAGATTAGCCCAATTTGACTCAAAAACTGCAAATTACTGAGCGATTCTACAGGAAAAAGTGTATGCGAAAATTCAGGAAAATAGAGCCCCAGCAATGATGGTCCCAATATGATACCTGCGAGCATCTCTCCGATTACCACAGGCTGCTTAATCTTAATGCAAATCCAGCCCATAATACGTGCCGCGATAATGATCGTCACGATTTGAGCCAATAATATCGCTAGCGGATGCTGCAGACTATGGAATAAAGTTGATGTAAAATCCTTCCAGGCACCTTGACTTGTTTTCTCCCCACGCAGTAGTTCTGGAGCCTCTAGCTGTGCCCCCAAATGAATCACCCAATACATCACCCCAAGTAATGTACCAACTAAAACTACATAGAAAATTGTATTCTTATATTTCCTCATCTTCAATAGCAATTAAAATAAATATAATGACAATAGCATACTAAGTCCCAACCAATATTCTCTAAACAAGGAGGGATAAAATACAGTCTCAACAAAAATATAATTCTGTAAGAGTTTTAGTGCTTTTCAGCTGCTAGGTGGAAGGAAATATGTAATGAAACAAAAAAAAAATGTAATCAACTGAATTTCTCGAAAAACATTTTCTTGTACGATTCCCCCAAATTAAACAAAAGAGGCATATCTTGTTCGTCAAACAAGTTGCTTGTTATTTGATCAGCGGAGAAAAATTTAACGATCTTGGTTGCAATGATCTCTTTTTTATTGATGCGTATAAAGTCATGCTCAGGCAAAATCTCCATCAACTTATCGAAGCTTATATTTTTCAACAAAATGAACGAACCATCAGCCAAATAAACTGTTTTATCACGGCTGTCTACTTCAGCTATTTGAACATAGTTAATCTGATCGAAATACAATACCGTTTTTCCTTTATTCGTATTAAACTGTGCAAACGAGACAATTTCAGCTTTATTATTGATTATTTGTTCTACTTTCATAATGGCCTGCTGAAGACGTTGCAGAGATATTGGTTTACGCATGTAATCTACAGCATTAATATCAAAAGCATCGCTCGCATATTGTTTATATGCGGTAGAAAACACAATCGGAAAATCCTTGAGTTCTCTGGCTACATCAAATCCATTAAATTCCGGCATTTCAATATCCAGAATACAAAAATCAAAACTTAGTGAACGGTATTCTCTCAACAATGCTGCTGGTTCATTAAAGGTTTTCACCACCTCTACCCCTGGAATTTGCTCACAGAGCATTTTCAAGAACCTCAAGCTTGGTATTTCATCATCCAGAAGAACACATTTCAAACTTCTTTCAATCCGCATACAATCTGATTTGAAGGTGGGCACTATATACATCATTTTCTACAAACCTGCGCAGTTGATGTCTACCTGGATAATACAACATGAGCCGCTCTTCCAACGTTTTGCTGCCTATTCCACTTTTGGCCTTTTGTAGGGGCGAACGTTTTGAAATTCGATTGCTCACAATGAGCTCCAGCAAACCATTCTTAAAGGTCAGCATGATAGAAATAAAAGAATCAGGGCCATGGAAATCTGCATGTTTAAATGCGTTTTCAATTAAATCCACAGACATCAAAGGGACCAATGAAGGTGTATTCAACAAGGAACTATTTAGTTCATCAATATCAAACTTAACGCGTATATCAAATAAGGGACTCAGTTTTACCTTATTAATCTCAATGAGATTACGCGCAAACTCAATCTCTGCTTTAGGTGAAACGAGTTCATCTTCACTTTCATACAAAACGTAGTCCAATACCATAGCCAACTTATCCATGGTGTAATAGGTTTGATAGGCATGTGAAAGTATTCCGTTCAATGAATTTTTAAGCAAGTGGGGATTTAATTGGGCCCGATGGAAATCGTCAATCTTCTGATTGTCCATACGATTAAAAAGCTCCTTTTGTCGTTTATTTTCTACCTCAAGTTTCCTATATTTTTGTCTTAACAAGAGGTACAAACCCGATATTAAAGCAACAATTGCCAGCAATAACAGGATGATTATATTCGAGGTCTCAGTCGTCATGTTCATTTCAAACTTACTTAAAATTTCTATACCAATGAAAACGTCGTATTAGAAAATCCGAAATCCACATATAGACTTGTTCGATTACAATAAAATGAAATCCGGTGTTTTAAAGGCAATCTAACGACTATAAAATTTCCATATATTTATTACAAAAATTAACAGTTTCATTACAATTTAGTCATTTCAAAGCATTAATTTAAGATTATTATCCTTATATTGAGACTATTGTAATTAGCCGATCAAATGATTGTCTACGCTATTTTGGTTAAACCCGCCTGATTTTTAATCAGGCCTAATATGAAACACTATGGAAAAGCTCATTTTCGAAACTAATGCACAACATCCCAGTCTTGTAGACAAAATCAAACAAGCTGTTGAAAAACTGAATGGCATCCACGAATGGAAGATCGACTTGGATTCTATTTATAATCTGTTAACCATAGAAGGCATTCGACTCAACCCAACGGAAATCGAATCAGAACTGGCGCTCCATGGAGTCGAGGCAAGCCGTCTATATGAGGAGTAGAAGTACGACCTTGTATAGCAAATAAAATAAGTTTCCAGGAAGCTATGTGGTTAAAAACACCCGAATTCAATAAGCGTGAGCTTCTTCCAGATAAAATTAAAGCAATCTTATCTGGAAGAAGCATCAAATCTTTTTAATAATCATTGCAGAGGCACCACCGCCACCATTGCATATCGCTGCCAGCCCTACTGATCCCCCCTCCTGTCTTAAGATGCTGCTTAGTGTTACAACAATTCTAGCGCCCGAACATCCCAATGGGTGCCCCAAAGATACCGCTCCTCCATAAACATTTACTTTGTTCATGGGTAAACCCAAAATTTGTGCATTCACCAAAGCCACCACGGAAAAAGCTTCATTATATTCAAAATAATCAATGTCTTCTAGTGTCAATCCCGCTTTTTTTAACACCTTTTCCGTGGCTACACTTGGTGTAGTCGTAAACCATTCCGGAGCCTGTTCAGCATCAGCATAAGCAATAATCTCTGCTAAGGGGACAAGTCCAAGTTCTTCCAATTTCTCGCCAGATATGAGCAGCACCGCAGCAGCCCCATCACTTATTGTCGATGCATTTGCGGCAGTTACAGTCCCCTCTTTTTTAAAGGCAGGCTTAAGCTCGGGTATCTTATCAAAATTGACCTGCGAAAACTCTTCGTCGCGCGAAACGACGACATCTCCTTTACGACTTTGTATCGTTATAGGTTGAACCTCGTTTAAAAACTTATTTTTTTGCCAAGCGTCCAGGCTTCTTTTATAGGAACTTATCGCATAAGCATCCTGTTCTTCACGGCCAATATGATATTTCTCGGCACACAACTCTGCAAACATTCCCATTGCATCATTCGAATAAGCATCGCTCAAACCATCACGTTGTAAACCATCAACCAGACTCTGAGCTCCAAATTTGGCTCCCCAACGCATACTATTCGTATAATATGGCACCCTACTCATGCTCTCCATCCCACCAGCAATCACTATATCAGCATCTCCCAATAGAATGCTTTGCGCAGCAACAGCTATTGCTTTCATTCCACTAGCACATACTTTATTAAGGGTCGTTGCAGCGGTATGATCCGACAAACCTGCTAACCGGGCTACCTGCCGGGCAGGCGCTTGTCCCAAATCAGCTTGCAAAACAGCACCAATAATAATCTCATCCACTATATCGCGGGAAATACCCGCCTCATCAACTACAGCCCCAACAACCTGGGCCGCAAGACTTGGCGCCGAAATAGATGACAAGGCACCACCAAAACTTCCAATTGGTGTGCGTTTCGCTGCAACGATAAATACACTCTTTGACATGATATAAAAAGTTTATAATTGTTCTGCTAAAATTTTGAGGGCTTATTGCTAGCATATCCCCAACAACCCTTCCTAATCTTAAAGATAAAAAATATAACAGATAACCCACAACAAGTCGGTTTTATTTTTTTTATCAAAACAGAATAAATAGAAAAAAAATAATGCAAAAACTTCCCTACTTAACCAATTGAACGAAAAATAAAGAATAAAAATTTGCAAAAAGCCAAGGCTTTTCGTTAAATTCGTTTAGATAACATCCTACTAGATGGTCATTCAAAAGACCGCCTTACATAAGATAACCAAAAGCAAGATAAACGATTATGCAGACAATCAAGTTTACAGCTGAGCATCAGATTTTTCGCGATACACTTCGCGCATTTATTCGAAAAGAAATTACACCTTACGTCGATGATTGGGAAAAACGGGGTGAGATCGACCGAAATGTGTGGAAGAAAATGGGTGATATGGGATTGATGGGACTCAATTATCCAGAAGTGTATGGTGGACTAGAGCTTGATTTTTATTATTCCTTGATACTCTGCGAAGAATTATCGTATTGTTTTTCTGGAGGATTTACCATTTCCGCACTTGTCATTCAGTTTATGTCGGCTCCATACCTACTGAAATATGGATCAGAAGATCTGAAAATACGCTATCTTAAACCAGTTATTGCCGGTGATATGGTCAGTGCTGTTGCTATTACTGAACCCGGGGCTGGTTCTGACGTAAAGCAGATCAAAACAACAGCTGTCCGGGATGGCGATTTTTATATTGTCAATGGATCTAAAACATTTATTACCAACGGTTATTACGGTGATTTCTTCATTACAGCAGTCAAAACTGCTTCTGATCAGGGAACAAAGGGTATAAGCTTATTACTTATTGACAGAAATGCAACTGGGGTCTCGTCAAGCAAAATCAATAAACTAGGCTGGCACGCCTCTGATACCGCCGAGCTAGGGTTTAATAACGTACGAGTCCCTATTTCTCATCTCATCGGCATGGAGGGAGAAGGATTTCGCTATTTAATGGATGGACTTCAATTGGAAAGGCTTACCGCAGCTATCCATAGTCTCGCTACCGCAGAATCCGCATTTCAGTATACACTTGATTATATCGCACAACGTGAAGCCTTTGGAAAAAAAATCCAGGAATTTCAAACAATACGGCACCGAATCGCACAAATGGCAGCAGATATCGCTACCACGAAAGCCTTTGTCTACCATTGTTGTGATCTCCAGGACCAAAACGAATATGCAGTCAAAGAATGTTCCATAGCGAAGCTACAAGCAAGTGAGCTCGCCGTCAATGTCGTAAACCAATGTCTCCAATTATTTGGTGGTTATGGGTTTACAGAAGATTATAAAATCGCACGTTTATATCGCGATGTCCGTGTCGGCACCATTATCGGGGGAACCTCAGAAATCATGCTTGAAATTATCGCGAAAATGACAATAGATCATGTGACTTATCAATCAGGAAAGTCCAAACAATAGAACGCTTTTTAAAAATTATCACCAAGTACAATGGATGAAAATAAATCTTATATGACCCACACGCTCTTTCGTGTAGAACAGGATAATCATCACATCATTACAATCCATCCGCTATCGACAGCAGCTCCCGAGCAATTGGATATTATAGACTATCTCACGCAATTTGTTGATTTGGTTACGTTCATTCTCGAACAGGAAGATACCATAGGTGTCCTATACAGCTGCCCGATTCAAGACAAAGAAATCGAATATACGCAATTATTTGAGCAGTTTTCTTCAAGCCGCTCAAGACCTTCTGACTTATACAAGCTTACATCAAAAGTATTGCATTGGGAAACGTTTAAAAAACCCATTGTATCTATTATTTCAGACAATTGTACAGCTATTGCCCTAGCGACCATGCTATGGTCTAATTGTCGTATCGCCTCCGAAAAACTTCAGTTTGGCTTTCCGGAGAGTAAGTATGGCTTGTTTACAGCTTTTGGTACAACGATCTATTTACCAGCATTGATAGGTACTGAAAATGCCCTAAATCTGCTGACAAAAAGCAAACTTCTGAGCAGTGAAGAAGCGTATAAACTTGGGTTAATCAATGAATTGGCGCAGAAGCCCAGCGACAGCCTATCATTAGCAATAAACTGGATACTTAATCTACCCACTACCAATGCTGGCCATCACACAGAACAAACTGACGAACTGAATCCTGAAGCAATTCTTGCTATCCAAAAAAAAGCACGCGGTTTGTACCCCGGCACAAACGCAGTTATTGAATTATTAAGAAAAAACCCGTCATCTACAGCGGTTGAAGCTAGTGAAAGAGAAGCAATTTTATACCTGGAAGTCTTCAATTGCCCCGAACCACTCAGCATGGTCCGTACACTTCACTATGCTGTCAAATTGGCAAAATCACCCGATAGAATAAAACATCTCGACAACTATAAGTTAAATAAAATAGGTGTACTAGGTGCTGGGATGATGGGCTCGGGGATTGCTTATGAGGCCGCCCGAGCAGGAATAGAAGTTGCTTTAAAAGACGTTACACTTCCCCAAGCCGAACGGGGCAAAGCCTATTCTAGCCATGTTTGTGAAAAATCATTGGCTTTAGGGGCCATGAACCCATCACAACGGGAGCAATTGCTTGCACGCATAAAACCAACTGACCAAGTCGATGACCTTAATGGATCTGACTGCATTATAGAAGCTGTATTTGAAGATTTCCACCTAAAAGCTGAGGTCACAAAAGAAAGCCTACCCTATTTAAACCAAAATGGCTTTTTCGCTACAAATACCACTTCATTGCCTATTACTGAGCTTGCTAAAGCAAGCAATGATCCTAAAAAATTTATAGGAATGCATTTCTTTTCGCCTGTTGACCGCATGCCCCTTGTCGAAATCATCTGCGGTAAACAAACCGAGCAAAAAACCTTAGAGAAAGCACTTATCACAGCTTTACGCCTCAATAAAATTCCAATAGTCGTGCAGGATGGTCCGGGTTTTTTCACCTCGCGTATTTTCTTCAATTATTTACTCGAAGGTATTACAATGGTACTGGAAGGCATCTCACCGACACTGGTCGAAGAGGAAGCGATGGCTGCAGGATTTGCCGTGGGCCCATTGGCAGTATTGGATGAGATATCATTGGAATTGATGCTACACGTTTATGATCAATTACCCGGTCTGCATGCCAGCCAAAAACGCGCATATACCTACCTCAAAGGAATGGTCGATCAGGAACGAAAAGGAAAAAAATCGGGCGCTGGATTTTACGATTATGACGTTGAAACCAAAAAGAAAACCATTTGGAAAAACCCTGTAATTGCATCTGCAAAGGAAAATGTAACACCTTCAATTATCCGGAAACGTTTGTTGCATGTCATGGCATTGGATAGCTATCGATGTCTCGCAGAAGGCGTACTCAACCAACCCATCGATGGCGATATTGGTTCTATTTTAGGTGTAGGGTATGCATCCTATACAGGTGGAGTATTTGGACATATCGACCGTACAACGCTTCCTACTTTCATTGCTGAATGCGAAGACTTTCAGGCCAAAGGTGAGCAATGGGATATACCAGAATCTTTAAGAGAACTGGCAAAAAAGAATTTCAAATTTTACAGTGATTTTGACTCAAATTGGCGATAGATTAGTCAATCTATGTTCTTTCGTCTAAAGAAGCGTACATAAGCTGTTTAAGTGCACTAAAGTATCAGGTAATCATAAAAACAACAAAACAAAAGGTTGCGACCTTAAAAAGAATATTCGGTATAGTTAACGCTGTAATAGAAACGAAAGCAGGGGTGACAAAACAAATAGTTTGATCACCCCGCCTCTCTATATCATTAGCGCACAAACAGATCCATCAGCTGCGAGACATCCTGTTCGAGAAAAGTATCGTAGTCCAAAGTAACTGTAAGTATTTCCTTTTGCTGTTTTTCAGAAAATACCCGAGCAAGATTTGTTTTGTATTTTTCGATTAATTTAGGAATTCCCTCCGCCCTCCTTCTTGGATGACCTATCGGATATTCAACGACCAATTCAGGCAATATTGTACCGTCAACCAGTTCTATTGTCAAAGCATTTGATATGGCACGTTTCTGTGGGTCGTGATAGTCAGCGGTGAATTGAGCATCTTCCACGCAGGAGATCTTATCGCGCAGTACATCAATTCTTGGATCCGAAGCGATATAATTTTCATAGTCATCAGCCGTCAAACGTCCAAAGATTAGAGGCACAGCAACCATATATTGGATACAATGATCGCGGTCGGCAGGATTATGCAAAGGCCCCTTTTTATCAATAATCCGGATAGCCGCTTCATGTGTACGAATGGTTACACGGGCGATATCTGAACTGCTTTTTCCAAATTCTTTCAGTTGTTGATGAAGTTGCATAGCCGCTTCGGCAGCTGTCTGTGCATGGAATTCTGCGGGAAATGAAATTTTGAAGAGAATATTTTCCATCACATAAGATCCATATCCCCGCTGAAACTTAAATGGATTCCCCTTAAAAGACACATCATAAAATCCCCATATTGGTGCTGTCAAAACAGATGGATAGCCCATTTCTCCAGTTTTTGCGATCAAGGCCAATCGGACAGCACGCGAAGTTGCATCGCCGGCTGCCCAAGATTTTCGGCTGCCGGTATTTGGCGCATGCCGATAAGTCCGTAGGGCTTGTCCATCAACAAAAGCCAAAGAAACCGCGTTGAGCAGCTCTTCTCTTGTGAGGCCAATGAGCCTACCTACGACCGCTGTTGAAGCTACCTTCACCAAAATAACATGGTCTAGCCCCACTTTATTAAACGAGTTTTCAAGTGCTAAGACACCTTGTATCTCATGGGCCATAATCATTGCCTCAAGAACCGTCCTAGCTTTCAGCGGTTTTTGCCCATTCGCAATATTCGTTCGGCTCAACCAATCTGCCACTGCTAAAATTCCCCCTAGATTATCGGATGGATGTCCCCATTCCGCTGCCAGCCAGGTATCATTAAAATCCAACCATCGAACAATCGTGCCGATATTGAATGCTGCCTGAACGGGATCCAATTGAAAATCTGTACCCGGCACCCGAGCACCGTTCGGCACAATGGTCCCGGCCACAACTGGCCCCAACAATTTGGTGCAGGCAGGATAGGTCAATGCTTCCAAGCCGCAGCCAATGGTGTCAAGAAAGCAGTAAAACGCCGTATTCCAAGCGACCTTTCCCTCAATTTTATAATTTAGGACATAGTCCACAATGTCCACTAAAACCTGATCCGGTTGTGGTCTTTCATTTGATATTGCTGAACTCATTCGTGTATTTCGTATAAGACTCTCGTTCTATTTATTAATATATTTCGTTTTTTCCTGCGCTAAGTTCTTCCTCAAAGCCCTCTGTTCAAAAGCACCTTTTAACGCCTTTTCCCGATCCAAAATTACCGTTCGGAAAGAGGTACAAACGGTCTGTCCTCAGGACCAACATAGTTTGCACTTGGTCGGATAATTTTTCCATCCTGACGTTGTTCGAAAACATGCGCTGACCAGCCTGTAATACGCGAGAGGACAAATAACGGGGTAAACATCTCTGTTGGAATGCCCATAATATGATAGGACACCGCAGAATACCAGTCCAGGTTCGGAAACATTTTCTTTTCTTCCCACATGACTTTTTCCAACCGCTCAGCGATCAGGTAGAGCGTCATGTCGCCCGCTTCTTCCGACAGCTCTTTTGCCACTTGTTTTATCACTTGATTTCTTGGATCCGAGATTGTGTATACAGGATGGCCAAAACCAATAATGACTTCTTTGTTTGCCAGTCGCTTCCGGATATCCGCTTCCGCCTCATCAGCATTTGCATAACGACTCTGAATTTCGAAAGCAACCTCATTGGCTCCGCCATGCTTAGGTCCACGTAGCGCACCTATCGCACCAGCGATGCAAGAATACATGTCTGATCCTGTACCAGCAATTACCCGAGCTGTGAATGTAGATGCATTAAACTCATGTTCGGCATATAAATTGAGTGAAATCTGCATCGCTCTTACCCAAGAAGACGATGGCGATTTTCCGTGTAGCAGATGCAAAAAATGCCCACCCAACGTTGCATCCGATGTCTCTACCTGCACCTCACGTCCATGCTGACTAAAATGATACCAGTACAGCAGTGCTGAGGCCATTGAAGCCATCAGGCGAGTTGCAATGTCACGGGCACCAGCAATGGGATGACTGTCTTTCTCGGGCGAAACACTGCCGAAAAAAGAAACATAAGTCCGTAAAACATCCATGGCATGTGCCGTCGATGGCAACTGCTTGAGGACCTGTTGAACAGTAATAGGCAGACCACGTTGACTGATCAGCTGACTTTGATAAGTGACGAGCTGGGCCTGTGTTGGTAGACTTCCATAAATAAGTAAATAAGCGACCTCTTCAAAACTTGCCTGATGCGCCAGATCTAAAATATCATAACCCCTATAATGCAGATCATTACCACTTTTTCCGACAGTGCTCAAAGCCGTATTGCCAGCTGCTACACCAGAGAGTGCTACACTTTTTTTGGGCTTAAAACCTGTGCTGTTTGTCTCTTCCATCTGAATATAATTATTTGTTAAACAATTGATCCAATCGATTTTCATAGGCATAATAATCGATACTTCTGTATAACTCTTCTCTCGTCTGCATGTCGTCGATTACATTAAGCTGCCCACCGTCTTCCCGAATGTGACGATAAACAGTTGTAGCCGCTTTATTAGCGGCGCGGAAAGCAGATAGTGGATAAAGGACAATAGAAACATCGGCTTGACGTAGTTCATTCAGGCTAAACAACGGTGTTTGTCCAAATTCGGTGATATTCGCCAAAATGGGAAGGCCAGTTGCCGCACTAAATTGAACGTATTGCTCCAAATGATGTACTGCTTCAGCAAAAATAAAGTCCGCTCCAGCTTCTTTATAAGCCACCGCTCTTTCCAAAGCAAGTTCAAGGCCTTCAGAAGCAAGTGCATCCGTACGTGCACCAATGGCAAAATGCTCGTCCGTTCGTGCATCCACGGCCGCCTTTAGGCGGTCAACCATTTCAGATCGCGAGACGAGCTCTTTCCCAGGCCGGTGACCACAACGTTTAGCCCCCACCTGATCCTCCATGTGAACTGCCGCCGCGCCCACTTTAATTAAAGACTTTATTGTACGTGCCACATTGAATGCCGAAGGACCGAAGCCAGTATCAATATCCACCAGCAAAGGAAGCTTACACACATTTGTAATGCGATCCACATCAATCAAAACATCCTGAAGTGTTGTAATCCCAAGATCTGGAATTCCAAGTGAACCTGCCGCAACACCGCCTCCAGAAAGATAAATAGCTTTAAAACCAGCCTGCTCAGCCAAAAGCGCATGATTAGCATTAATCGCTCCAACAATTTGTAATGGTTTTTCATTCTTGATCGCTTCCTTAAAAAGGAAGCCCGGGGATTTTATCATAATATCGAATTTGAAATTCCAAGCCCTATAGCCTTCTCTAGATACAGGCTACAGCGACTACTTAAGTTTACTTAGTCTGAAGAACTCATTTTTAGGCCCTTCCTCTTAAAGATAGGAATTATCAATGCAATAAAACAAATTATTTTCTACATTCAAGGTAAATCACAGAAGAAAATACGGCTAAAAAACAAAACCAGCATATCCCCAAATTCAAGGGGCCTTGAACTTATGGTTCAAAGCCCCTATCAAAACCCAATTGACTTCATGGATTGCCAATTAGGATCCAATGCTCAAGAAATACTATTTTTCGACAAAATTACGTCCAACAAAGACCCGTTTCGCCTGTCCGCGCGTCACCTCGATTTGGTTTTTCCATTTTTGTTCTTTGGCCGTATTTAACTCAACGCTTTCCAAATCCCGCAGACGTGCAGCCAAGCGCAGCATTGCGATCTCTTTATTCTGCAATTGTGATCTCGTATCCATCACCTGAACACTTATGCCTGTCGGAGCATGCGTCGCTCTAACGCCAGAACTTACTTTATTGACATGCTGTCCACCTGCACCGCTACTTCGCATCGTTTGGAAATATACATCCTTCACATCCAACACCTTTTCCTTTTTACCCGGATGATACGTTTTAACTTCGACAAACCAATTCTTCCGTTTGTGTAAAGGACGAAAAGGGCTTTTACACACCCAGCAGATTGTACCAATCCAATGATCAATCAATTGATCCATATCTTTTCCTCTCAATCTGACAATCAACGAACAAGGAAGTCCATCCACTTCTTCTGTTTCTATTTCCGTGACCTCAACTCCTACTCTACTACATTCAGAAGAGATTCTGTCGACTACCAACCTAACGGCCATATTACATTCCTTAGGACCTCGTCCCGAAGAAATTTGTAAATACCTTTCATTCAAAACCTTATTTGTCCATACGTACAATCTTCGGACTGAACGTTCCGAGAACAGTTACCAACTCCTGCTGTAATTTCATCACCCGATGAATATCTTTATACGCACGTGGTGATTCATCCAATGCGCCGCCAATCAATTCCACACCATGTGCTTCCAGATCTTTCAGCATAGCGCTTTTTGTCAAATTATTTTTGCAGGCAGATCTCGACATGACACGCCCAGCTCCATGGGATGCAGACTGTAAACTTAAGGGGTTTCCCGTTCCCTCCACAATGAACCCTGGCGCTGTCATCGAGCCGGGAATCACCCCCAGCACGCCCTTGCCTGCAGGTGTTGCTCCCTTCCGATGAACAATGCATTCCTCCCCATTCACGAATTCCTTCCATGCGAAATTATGATGATTTTCGATCGTTACCACGGGATTACCGCCAAGTGCTTTCGCCAAACGTCGGTGGATGTCTGCATGACAGGCCTGGGCATACTCTCCAGCCAAATTCATTGCCATCCAGTATTCTTGTCCTTCTTGGCTTGCTAAATCCAACCAGGCCAAATGTTGGACATGACGCGGTAATGGACATTGTTGCGCCGCAAGGCTTGTGTAAAGCTTAGCGATATTTGTCCCCAAGCCTCGAGAGCCACTATGGGATAAAATCCCCACATACTGTCCTGGATTTATCCCCCATTCCTCCCGCACGGTTTGAAGCTCAACAATGCCCAATTCGACAAAGTGATTTCCACTACCGGAAGTCCCAAATTGTCTGTAAGCTTTACCCAACAGGGATTTTAATAGTGGGATTTCCTGAAATTCAGTTCTACTGAAAACAACATGGTCATGCTTATCACGATGTGTGTCATTTAAACCAAATTTGGTATTTTCCTTCAATATATTTTTCAGTTGGAATTCCCTTCCTTTGAAATAACTACCCGGTAAATCAAATATCGATAGGCTCATCCGACAACCGATATCTACTCCTACACCATAGGGTATAACGGCATTTTCTGTGGCCAGTA
>NZ_DKSP01000148.1:0-19938 GCF_002472745.1 Sphingobacterium sp. UBA7253
ATGGAAAGCTTTCCATAATAAGGGAGAAAGTCTAAGAAAAAAAAGGTAATATTGTCAGGTCATTGGTGATAAAAACCCTTGAACCAAAATCAGGGGGTCAGTATCAACGGAATGGGGTCAACATCCCCGGAATATGCAAAGGAGTCGAGTGCCCCAGTTGTGAGTGACTGAAACGCGAGGTTAATCAATAATTGACAAGTCAAACAGCATTTTTTTGTTAAACCGCTGGCATGGTTGTCTTTAAACACTCACGAAAACCAAAAAAGTCCAGCAAAAAACAAAATTGCTATGAAGCTTGAAATTACAAAAGCTTGCGCTGATTCTTTACGCGTCTTTACCCAAAACAATTACGGTATCCCACTAAAATCGTCCCATGCACATGAACTTGTGGCGGCTTATTTTGGCTATTCTTCGCGTGCCGCCATGCTCTCGGATGATGAACGTCCTATTTGTAATCTGACGAATGCGGAACTGATTATCTTAAACCATCCAACGCACCGCATAGAACAGCGCCTAAAAACCTTGGCAAACCTGCCTTTAGGACTTCCTTCCAGCGATATTCTTGCTGCGCCAATTGACAAGACAATTGTCACCAATGAAAAATTACCAGGGAAGGTCTGGACAGATTTCAAAGAGATGGCGATAGCCTATGCCGAAGACAGGGTATTTCATAATGAGAAAATGATGAGAATGATTGGGATAGACGGCGGATTTGATCAAAGGGAGCTGGACTGGCTTATCCAGGTCAATATCAAAACAGAAGATACCAATGTGCTGATGACCGTCACGTACGATTACCCTACAAAGGCAAAAAAGCCGATGAGACATGCCTCTGTGGCGGTAACGCTTCCACGTATTTCGGGAAATATTGGTTATGGTGAACCCCAAGTGCTGCCAACTTTTTATAACGGCCACATGAGCGATACTGACTTCAGGTTAAAACACGGAATTGACTGATTATTGGACAAAAAAACATTATAGTTTTTTAAGCGATCCAAAGCTTCAGCTGTTATTCAAATTTAACATGGGAATAAATCAAGTTATTGACCCTGCTTGAATAGAGTGGGGTCTTTTATCTGCACAATGAATCACTTAATTTTGTGTGAACAATATGTCCGTGGGATTGTAAACCCGTCCCGATCCTACCTCCGCCATTCAACGTAATAACTGCCGATGTTATTTATACATTTTACCAATCAGTAGGTTCAATACGTTCCAATTTTATCATAACCTTTTGCCTCAATCTTGGTGACGAGAAAAAGAGGCTTCTTTTTTCGACCACTTTGAAGTAACATCCGTCGTCGTTCATATTTTCATTCTCACATTGTAAATATATTTCCTCCCCATTATCTGGTATATTAGGAAGCACATCGAATGACTTTACATCAATAGCGTCACCCTTATAATAAAATTCTAATTCAAACGGTTTAGTCATCTTCTAATTTTTAAAGCTTTAGTAAATATAAGAATATTCATTTGTACATGAGTACGAAAAAAGGCTTAACGATCCTCCTCCCTTAAAAAGCCGTAACGAATACATAACGGAGCAAAATTTTGTGGTTTCAAAAAAAGTGCTTAAATCGCTTCTATAAGTCAGAAACGATATTTTTTGACCCAATCCGGATGGATAGAGTGGAAGACTCATAATCTTTTAGTCACTGAGTTGAGGCCAAGTGGAAAATGAAGTTTAAGTTTAATTACAATAGATTTTTAATCTCTTGGATTTGTAACTTTCCACAAGTATATCAACCACCCCCCGAACGCTATAGCAAATCCAACCCACGGGGTTTTCATACCTAAGGCAGCAAACAAACCAATTGTCGCAATAATGCCAGTAACAAAAAACAGAATTATATTTCTCATAACATTAAGATTTAGATAAACGAAAACAGGCAAATAGAACTACATGGGCTAATCCCATATAATTCTATTTGCTTGTTTTTATCTTCTTAATAAACTCTAATAAAGGCACTAAAGGCTCTATTGAACTCTCGTGACCCCACTTAAGGAGACACTTGATAGAAAGTGTCTCCTTTTTTTATACCCATAAAAAACTATGAACCAAGACATTAAAGCGTGTTCATTTAGAGTTCGAAAATTCTAACAAAAATATTTAGTCTTTGGTTATCGATGACGCAAAAAATGAGGTTTGTAGCCACTCTCCTACCATTTTTCCTGAGTTCGATATCTCCTTAAGGATTCGGCATCCAAGCTACATGGATCAACGCTGTAGTATTTGGCCATCAAATATAAAAAATCTAATATAATAGCAGTCTCTTTCTCATTTACATGAATTCCATTTTTAGCTAATATCGCCATAGCTTTATTAGTGGAGATCTTTTTTTCTATATAATTCATGGCTGTTGTTTTTCGGATATTTTTGGGAGTAATATTTTTGATAAGGAACTATCAAGATGCAAGGATACACTTCTCTTCTGCAAGTCAAATCTATTAGGTGGTATTAGGCTGACCAAATGCATCTTATCTGCAGTTTCTAAATGTTTAACTACTTGAAAAACATCTATGAACGAAACTGACATCAACTCACGATACTTCTTATAGTTTTCCAATTTAGTATTTACATTGGAAAGTTCTCCTTTAATACTTTGAGAATTGATTTGATATTCCTTTTTAATAGCGTAGTAGTCATCATTTCCTAATACAGAAGCTACAAATAGTTTTCTTGCCTGGGAAAGTAGCGACTCCTGATCCCTCAATCTTCTAACTAACATGTTGCGTTCCTGTGTATCTTCTGCTTTCTGTATATTTATATTACAATCCTCCAGAATAACGCTAAATAGTTCAGTTACATTTTTAGAAAGCTGCAGTTTCTGAAGTTCACTACAATAAGCGTCGTTAAGAGTTAACGCATTTACTCTTGTCTTACATTTAGCATTACAATGATAATAAGGATATCTTTTTGTTTTGCCTTTAGAGAAGCTGCCACAAAGCCTTTTGTAGCAAATAGGACATTGAAGAAAACTTTTCAGATAAAAAGTTTCATTCAATTCATTAGTTTTAGACGTAACTATTCTTTTTCTAGTAATAATACGCTGAACCTCATTAAACAATACTTCAGAAATCAAGGGATCGTGAATACCCTTAACCATTTGTTGCTCTTTTGAAGAAATCTTTATTGCTATAAGGCCACAATATGCCGGATTGCGTATAATTCTAAAAAAGTGTGAGCGCGAACATTTTAGACCTTTTGCATCGGCTATCTTTCGGATATGATCTATCTTATTGTTATTCTTGGCTAGTTGACGAAAGACCCACTTTATGATATTCGCTTCAGGTTGTTTAGGAACGATTATTTTCCTTCCATCAAAACCGCTCATATTGATATAGCCTAAAGGAGCCTTTCCAGGAAATCTTCCCATTTGTTTTGCACGGCGAATTCCATTTGCTGTGTTCATGGCCCTTCTACTGTTCTCCGCTTCCGGAACCGATAGATAGACAGCTAACATAACGGTACTTTCGGGAATAGAAAGATCTATCGGTTGGTCGATAGCTATCGGTATTGTATTATATTTCCGTAGTAACCCGATCATTTCATAAGCATATTCTTCCACTCTGGTCGATTAAAATCTTTTGCTGAATAATCTTCTCTGTAAACACCTAGGACTTTTATATGATTATAATCACAGTATTTCAGTAATCTATCCTCTTGTTCTGGCAAAGAGTAGCCTTTTTTCTTTTGCTCGTCTGTGCTTACCCGGACGTATAGATGGGCTGTTTTCATAACATTTTACTTTATAGTTTATAACGATTTTGGAGATAAAATGATATAAAGGATAAAGTCCGAATTCTTATGCAACATTTTGAAACTTTACTTAAATAAAATATCCTGGAATTATTTTTCAAAATAACAAACAATATCACTTTTTAAACTATATTTTTATCCAAGCCAACGACTAGTTTCATTATATTTGCATAAACCAACTTTGCTAAGCCCAAATTTATTAACCAAAGAGTGTAAAATTGCCGTGAAGATAAAATTACTAAAAGCAGGAAATGGAGATTCTCTACTCTTATCATTCAATGATGGGAGTACCAATCGAAATATACTAATTGATGGAGGTGTAGAACAAACATATTACTCTGTTAAACTACTAATTTAAACATTTACGCAGTTATTCAGTATGTGGGGAGTAGCACAGAAAATCAATGAACTAAATTATACACATTGTATAATTTTGACTATATTTGTTTTAATGAAATTCAGCACCTGAATGAATGTAAAGATATTAAAAATAGAAGGAAATGTTTTAGTTGATGCTAAGATTTCAGATTCAAAACTGGTAAAAGTAGTCTTGCCTTCAGTAGTTGACGGTTGGAGGTTTAATTTCAACAAGCACGCAAAAAAGAGAGGTGCTGAAACCTATGTTTTGGTAACCGAGGAAACCTCTGGTAAGATTGAAGGAAGCCTGACTTTTGAAATGAAAGATAAGGTTGAGCCATATATGGCTTATATTGAAGTTGCTCCGCACAACAGAGGCGAGGTTAAAGAATACGAAAATGTGGCAGGCTGCCTGATTGCATTTGCTTGCAGGCTAAGTTTTACCAAAGGAGAAGGAGTTTATAAAGGTTATCTTGCGTTTGATATTGGAGAAGCCAATGAGGCAGATGAAACCAAGTTGATGGCGGTGTATTCCACAAAATATAATGCTTTTAGGCTTGGACAAAGTAAATCTATGATTATACCGCCGGAGGGTGGGCAAAAATTGATTGATGAATTTTTAAATAGATGAACATGAAAGCGAAAGAAATTCAAAGTGAAGATATTTGGAATTACAAAAAAAGGGATAGTGTAAAGGCAGCAATATGTGCCCATGCGGCTACCCAATCCAAAGAAAGGATATTGACCAATCAATTGCTTACCATCCAGTATAAATTGGAGGACTATATCCAAAATGATAACGATACTGAAGTGTTGAAGATACTGGATTTTGTGAAAATGTACCTGAAAGTCCTGAACCTTACAAAAAAGGAACTGGCGACTTATTTTGAAATGCGAGATAGCAACTTGCATAAATACCTTAGTGGGGAAAGGAAACTCAATGCAAAACTGGTTTTGAAACTTAGTACTTTCTCACACACAAAGCCGGAATACTGGTACAGGGTTGAAGTGAAAAATGAACTTATTGAACTTAATAAAGAAAAGGAGAACGTAGAACAATATAAAAAATATGACTACCGTAATCTTGTAGATATATAACATGGAAGAGGAACTTAGAAAAAAAATAGAGGAATTGAACCTTAAAGAGACTTTAGAATTAGCAGATAAAATAGCACTACGAAAAAAGCAGATTGATGCTACGATTGCAGCCTTTAAAGATAAAAAAGTCAAAATAAATGTCGACAAATCCCATCTTAAAGAAGCCAAATCTAAAAGAATGAAAATACTTCAGGAGGGCATAAATAAAGCGGTAGATAAAGACTCAAAGAGGAAATCCAAGGCGAGGGAGTCTAATTCATATGATTCTCAGATAGCATCAAAACAAAGAGAAATAGACTCGCTAAACAAAAGTATCTCTGAGCTTGATTTAGAGAAAAAGCAAATTATAGTTGGAGAACAAAGACTTAAACAACACATTAAAACACTAAAATAATTATGGCAATTTACGGTGTCGGTGCATATTACGACAGGGATGTTAGTAGTGATTTTATAAACCAAAATTTGGTAGGCGTTGGATGGGATGCAACAGATGCTCCTGAACTACAAGACTATTTCCAGTCCTTGAAAGTTGGAGATATCGTATACATTAAAGCAGCATTTGGACAAAACGATATTACAGTCAAAGCTATTGGCATTATAAGTGATAATATCATTATTCGGAATAATGGATTAGTGAGTACAGGCAGAAATGTAAAATGGATTTTTACGCAAAAGTTTGTTATTCCAAGGCCGCAAGAAAAGAACAATGTCAGGTCTAATACAGTATATGAAGAATTTCATCCTGTAGTTTTACAAGAGATAATCTCCCGTATTAATTAGACGCATATTAAAGATTATAAAACCTGTTACAGAATAACAGGTTTTTTTGTATTCGTTAGGATTTTAGCCTGATTACTTATATTTTCGTTCAACGTTCTTATATAGAGTTTTTTTTGCTCAGGGTTGTCGCCTTATAGGATATTTTACAGAACTGGAGTTGCTACATTTGAACAGACAATAAGTTAAGGGAATTTAATAACTTAACAGCCTTATGTCAAGAGTAAGAAAAACGTAGCCCAAAGAGTTCAAGCTGATGAGCGTTGAGCTGAGTAATAACAGAAATGATTTAACAGCTCTGGCCAAAGAATTGGATATCCAGCCCTCATTGCTTTATCGATGGCGTAAAGAATAGGCAGTAGCGTTCCTGGCAATGGGAAAGTAATATTAACAGAAGCCGAGGAGGAAGTAGCTAGGCTGAAGAAAGAACTGCGTGAAACGCGAATGGAGAGCGACATCCTAAAAAAGGCTGTAATCATCTTCTCCAAGAACGAGGGCAAATAGTCGGGTTCATAGCGGATCACTGCAAGATATTTTCCATCGAGAAGATGTGCACCGTGTTTAAAGTAAGTGGAGGCGGTTTTTACATCTGGTTGAAGCGTACACCATCATGCCGTAGTAGGGAAAACCAAATGCTTGAGCAGAAAATACGGAAAACGTTCCAAGAGAGTAAAGGTAGCTATGGAAGTCCTAGGATTACAAAGGCATCGAACGAAAAGAGCATTAAAGTCTCTAGACCTCGAGTAGCCCGAATAATGAAAAAGATCCATTTACGAAGTATAGTGAAGAAGAAATTCAAGGTGACTACCGATTCTAATCACAAATTTACTGTACCGGAAAATAAGCTGGATCGTAATTTGAAAACAGGGACGTTAGGAGCTGTCTGGGTATCTGATATCACCTGAACCAAACAAGGATGGTTATATCTGACAACGGTTTTAGATCTGGGGGATAGAAAAGTAATCGGCTGGGCTTTAAGCGCAACAATGAAGGCCATTGACACCGTAATTCCAGCATTTAGCATGGCGCAAAAAAACAGACCGATAACACAAGAACTGATATTTCACTCAGATCAAGGAATTCAGTATGCTTGCAATGAATTTCAGATTTTATTAAAGATAAACCCGCTAATTATAAGAAGCATGAGCAGAAAGGGAAATTGCTGGGACAATGCCGTTGCTGAAAGCTTCTTTAAGACGCTCAAAGCTGAATGTATATACCAGAGTAAGTTCGTAGATAAACACCACGCAGCGATTGTTGTGTTTGAATACATAGAGGTTTGGTATAACAGAAAAAGAATGCACTCTGCTTTAGGATTTATGTCCCCTGAAGAGTTTGGAAGAAAACTGAATGAACAAAATATTGTAGCTTAACTAAATGTCCTTTTTTTGTTGCAATTCCAGCAATTCGTCCCTACAGTTGAAAATACACTTTGTATTGAATTAAACATAATCCTTTTCCCAAATTCACTTTTTCAAAAATTATAGTTTAATGTATTTTACCAAACAGGTTTCTATATTTCGTTGAATATGCAGCAACATTTTCGTTTCTTTTCGCGTGTTTCATTTATTTCTAAACGACGGTCCAAGAAATTATAAAGGGAAACCAATCTGATAGCAAAAAAATCAGTTTACCTGAATAACCTTCTGTTGTTCCCTGTTATTAACTCGTCGGCCATACACATAATTTTTTTGCACAACATTTTTCTCCTTCGGTTACTTATAACTCACCGTTACCTTGCTATCTAATTGGCATCTTGCATAATTTTTACATTTTCTTTTGAAAAATTTTTATATTAGGATTGTAATGACCACAGTGATATATACATATCATACTATTACTATATAGATAAATTATAGACAGGCGATTTTTATCACCGAAAATGAGGGAAACCGTAATTCTAAAACAGATCGGCAGTCTATTTTTGCTGTTGACAACATACATCCAAAAGTTATATGGTTAAGAAGGTGTATAATAGGAATGTGGGCTTGTTGTCGAATAACTTTTACAACTAACGAATTATTTCAATATGTGGAATGATAAAGAAACGGACATTGATCTTTTAGATCACGAAAAAATAGCACAAACGGTGCTGGAAATAATATCGGATAATCATCTACGTCCCCTAACCGTTGGAATATATGGAGACTGGGGAGTAGGAAAGTCGTCGGTATTGTCTTTACTCCAAAACGAAATTGCAACAAAGAATACTGCAAAAGAACTAAAAGCGCATCCAATCCTTTTTAACGGCTGGTTATTTCAAGGGTACGAAGATGCTAAAACAGCCCTGATGGAGACGGTGGTTACCGAATTGGCGAAGCTTCAGCCATCGCATGCTAAAATCCAGAAATTAGCAAAATCTTTAATCAAAAGAATTAATTGGCTGAAGGTTGCTAAAGTTGGTGCGAATGCCGTACTCACTGGCGCAACAGGAATACCTATGGGATCGGTTCTTACCGGAATATCAGGTGCAATAAGACAAGGGAAACAGTTGGTTAGCGGTAAAGGAGATGATGAAGGAACTTCTGGAGCATTTGATACTGATGAAGAAGATTTTTTGAAAAAAGCCGAGGAAGAAACCGTTACTGGACAGATTTTAGGTTTCCGCAAAGAGTTCATGGAATTGATAAAGAAGTCGAAGGTAGATCAAATTGTTATACTGGTCGACGATCTTGACAGATGTCTACCAAAATCTGTCATTGAAATTCTTGAGGCCATCAGATTATTTCTCTTTGTAGAAGGTACAACTTTCATTATATCTGCGGATGAAAGAATGATTGAATATGCAGTTAGGGAGCATTTTCCTAATCTACCGGCATCTTACAATGATTACACGAAGAACTACCTGGAAAAACTCATACAGATCCCTATACGTATCCCATTCCTTAACCAGTTACAAACTGGTAATTACATCAAATTTTTGATGCTTCAAAATCATCTGAAAAATGACTTCAATGAACTTAAGCGTATATATTTGGAGTTTACAGGCAAAAGGAAGACACCATACGACAACAACACCCTTACCTATGACATAGTGCAAGATGCTATAGGCAGTCCTTCAGATTCTTTGAAAAATACACTTTTTGTGGCCGATCAACTGAGTCCAACACTGACCGTGGGTTTGCGCGGAAATCCCAGGAACATAAAAAGGTTTCTCAATACCCTTTTCCTGCGTATGAAAATATCTAAGATTTACGGCTTGGATACCATAATAAAACTGAACATATTAGCTAAGCTAATGCTACTGGAGCGGTTTCAGACAGAGAAATTTGAAATTGTCAGTTCTGAGATTGGAAGTTCAAATAAAGGATTTTCAGATACCATTATCACCGCAGAAAAATTACTGGATTCAGAACAGGAGCAGTCTGGAAAGGCTGCTAAAGTTTCGAAGACTGAAAAAACTTCAGGAGACGAAAAATTTCAGGAGTGGGTAAAAGTAGAACCTCGTCTGGGAGCTATTGATTTACGTCCGTATATATTTATATCAAAAGAAAAAGCAATTGGTTTGGAAACCAATGAAGAATTACTACCGCATTTGTCCCAGCTGTTGGAACAATTGAACAGCGGATCCGGAATTGCCTTAAATGCCGCAAGTAAAACTTTAGGGCAAACGTCATTTTCTGATGCCGTCAAAATATTCGAGATTTTGGAAGCTGAAAGCCGTACCGTTTCTGATTTAAGACAAGTCCCCAAACCGATACAAGGGCTTTTAAGAATTATAAGTACTCATCAGGACTTGGAGGAACGACTGGTTGATATAATAGCCGCCTATCCTGCTAAAAGCCTGGGTGTTTGGGCGGGAAGCCAATTGGATGGATTGAGGACGGCCGCAGGAATTCAAAAAAACAAACAATTATTGGCCGAGTGGGCTAAGCAAACTGATAATACTCAGTTGGCCTCATTTGCAAAAGTTAAGATAAACATCGACTAATTATGGGGACTTCATCTTCCGGAAGCGGTGCAGGTGGATCAAATCCATTGATTCCTTCATGGATATCTCCAATGGAAAATCCTGTGCCGGATAGTCCTAATGATGGTCAGGGCGATCCGAACGACAACAATGATCAGAACGGTCATGATAATGAAAATGGGGATGAACAGCCAAAGCCTGTTCCAGACCGCCAGCAGCTTATTGCTTTACCGGCACCGAATACGAATCGCTATAGGCAACCCAAAACTGATTTTAATAAATATGTACGGAGTGGCGGAAAGGATAGCGATGCCCTCAAAAAGGCATTAAGAGGGTATAGTCGAAGTACGGGGGGGAAAACGCAGGTTCTAGCGCGTAGGATGCGGCCATCGGCCAGCCGTGTCGGTAGTTTCTACGAAGCTATTAATACTATTAAAAACAATGGACTAACTGCCGCACTCAAGATATTCAATCTTTCCTCGTATGAAAACAAACCGCTTTTGGATACACTGTCTGCCTTAAGTGATGTGATATTCGAGGAAAAAGGAGAACCATACGAGAATACCCAAGACGATAGTATAACAAAATTGGCTTACGCAAATACAGTTACGCGGGTATGCGAAGAAGCAGAGTTGGATCTCAATAATTTGACTAATGAACAGATTGAAGTCATGACAGCAATCTTTATTGAAGAAACTATTGTACAAAGGGTAATCTGTGATCTAGGCAACAAGATGCCTGGCGCAGTGAGCGATATCGATACACTTCTTGAAATAGAAAACAATGCATACCAGATAATAAATGGACTTGTACGAAATCAGATTATGCCTGAAATCATTGCCAATCAGCGTGGTGATGGTAAGGGCATAAATCAAAAAATTGAAAATATTTACCGCATAGCATTTGATGTTCTCGGTGGGATAGAAAATAAATAATATGGGAAAGTTTGCATTGGTTGCCACCGTAGGCATTGAAGATAAGGGAATTGATTTAAGTGGTCAGGATTATGAAAAAACGGCTAAAGTCTCTTTTCATCATCACGGCAATAAGCTGGATGTTAGCTGGAACACTTTTCTTAGACATCTCAAAAAATTAAAGCTTGAACCATCTGAAATTGCAATGGATTTATTGGTTGTCGCCTGCACAATGTATGCAGCAGACACGAGAATTTCGAGGAGTGACTACGGAGAAGACAGCTGGACAAGGGTTATTGATTTGTACATACCGGTTAGTGATCCTGATCTTTGGGATAAACAAAAAACTAACATACAGAATATTTTCAAGTTCCTTACCGGTGATGTTTGGACTTTGACATTTAGGCCGAGAAGCAACAAAGATCTAAAACTTTGTCCTAAAGGGAACCGAAAAGCATATAAAATGCCTTATCAGACGGATACCGTTTGCTTATTTTCCGGAGGGATGGACAGCTTCATTGGCGCAATAGACCTTTTGGAGCAAAATATCGTCCCACTTCTAATTGGCCATTCAAAAAGTGCAGATGTCTCGCCTTTTCAAAAAAGATGTGGTGATGCACTTACAAAAGCTTATGCTACGAAAAAAACCGAAAGGATTTATGCATTTATCAAAATACCAAAATCTGAAATTTTCGATAGTGAGGAACATACCGAAAGGGGGCGGTCATTCCTGTTTTTGACATTGGGAGCTATATGTGCATCCTCCTTAGGCACAAAAGCAAAACTCATAGTTCCGGAAAATGGTATGATCAGTTTAAATATTCCTCTTACTCCTTTGCGAGTTGGTTCCCACAGTACCCGAACCACACATCCGCAATACTTTGAGATGATGCAGAAATTGTTCGATTCACTAAACCTAGAGGTTACAATAAAAAACCCTTATCAGTTTAAAACTAAAGGTGAAATGCTTAAGGAATGTAAGAACTCCAGTCTTGTTGTTGATACGGAGACCATGTCATGTAGCCATCCTTCGGGTCGATACGCTGGTTTGGGCAATATACATTGCGGCTATTGTGTACCCTGTATTATTCGTCGAGCTTCCTATAAAGCGAGCGGTTTAGTTGATAAATTTAACTATCGACTGGATATATATGATAGTGCTGGATTGGAAATAGCCAAAGCAGAAGGTGCGGATATACAGGCCTTCAAATTTATGATAGCCAAAGTGAAGAAACACCCCATGTTTTTAACAGCCCTTATAAGAGCAACAGGTTCTTTAGGTGAAGATGTTGATGGATATATTGATGTTTATAGACGATCTTTGCAGGAAGTTGAAAATTTAGTTAGTACTGTAAAGCTCCGATGAACCCATATTATATCGATACCCACTGCCACCTTGATTTAATCCAAGGTATTCAAAATAATGTATTGAAAGAAGATAGTTCTCCTATTAAAACTATTACCGTCACCAATGCACCTGGATTTTTTGAGCCAAACAATCAATTGTTCTCTGGCTGCAAGAATATAAGGGTTGGTGTCGGCCTGCATCCTGAACTTGCCGGGCAATTCAAACAACAACTGGTTGATTTTCTCGAACATTTAAATCATACAAAATATGTAGGAGAAATTGGTTTAGATGGATCGGCACGCTTTAAGAATACTTACGATATTCAATACGATATATTCCGTAATATACTTAGCTTCCTCTCAACTCGTGACGAGAAAATAGTTACCGTACACAGTAGAAATGCTGCACGAGATGTTATAGACCTGCTGTATCAATATAGGTCCGTGACGAACAATAAAATTATCTTACATTGGTATACGGGTGACAAGTCTTCCTTGGTACGAGCAGCAGATATGGGGATATACTTCTCTGTAAATCACAAGATGTTGCAGTCCAATAATGGCTTGGAAATATTAAAAAATATACCTCGGAAACTATTACTGACAGAAACTGATGCACCTTTTACGTTTGATTCGAACATTAAAAGCCGGATGGCCTCACTACAATATACCCATAAGCTTATTGCGAAAACCCTAAAGCTAGATGAAAATGAAGTGTGCGGAATGGTTTACGATAATTTTAAATCACTACTGCTGTAGGAGTTTCTGCTCAATAAAAAAAAATCATCAATCTATTGGAGGGTTACTGGGACATAGATATTTTCAGAAATTTTATATACATAAATACCATTTAAGTATTAAACACTGGTGAACATCGTCTGCGTGACGGGACAGTAATCAGAAAAATAGCATCAAGGTACCATTTGTAAAATCCAACTTTTAAGTCTAACCTAGCCGAAATTTATAAACTTGCGAACTTGTGGGATACATTGGTCAGCTTGAAACGTAGTGAAGATATCTAGTCTTGTCCATGTGGCAATCGTCATCTAAACATTTGATGTCTGAATGTTATCCAAATTTAAGGCTATCAAAAAATGTCAAAATAGGTATCAGGTGTTCTATTGAGCTCTCATGACCCCACTTAAGGAGACACTTGATAGAAGTTGTCTCCTTTTTTTATACCCATAAAAAACTATGAACCAAGCTCTTAAAGCATGTTCATTTAGAGTTCGAAAATTTTAATAAAATTTTTGAATCTTTCGTTATCAATGACGCAAAAAATGAGGTTTGTAGCCACTCTCCTACCGTTTTTCCAGAGTTCGATTTCTCCTTAAGGATTCGGCATCCAAAATACTTGAATCGGGATGGCAATATAGTAGTGGTAATAATCAATCTTATATTTAAACTCTACATCAGCAACATCCAATTAGAATAACATTGATACGATTATTCTCATTTAATATAATCGTCTATTGATATCAGATATTTGGGAATATAATATTATAAAGAACAATTCAGTTTAATAAGGAAATTAATAAAAACGGGAATAAAAGTGCCGCTTTATGCAACTAGAATTTCCAAGCTAATCTCACTTTAAATAAGAAATACTCCGGACTAAATAGGGAGACACAAAATATTACTCTAATGATAGAAATTAAACACTTTTTAAAATTCGTGTTTTTTTTCGGAGATACTTTTTAAGCAGTATCAACTGCCCTTTTGTTTGCTTGGTGATCAATGGAAAAGTACAGTTTTTGACAACAAAAAGTAAACAACTGTGGATATCAAGAAACTTTACCAAGTTTGAAAGAATCTAAACGTCCCGAACCTTGAAATTTAATTCGTATACCAACAATATTCCCTATTCCGTTACTGAATGATCCTTCATACGCTAATTCGTTATTCAGTTTGATCTTAATCTTTTCAGAAGAAGCAGAGCATTCAACAGCAACGGGGGAAGAAAAATCCACCCCGAAAGCAGAGAGGTCATTTGATCTACCATCCATAAATAAATTGCCAATTCGTAATTTGATATCTCCAATGCAGCCCCGACTTGAAAGGGGAATGATTATTACTCCTTCTGTACCGAGAAGGACTATTTCTGTTTGTCTACAAGGGGCTCCAGGGTAATCATAGGTATTCTGAACGTTCAACGATAATGAAAAAGATCGGCTATCTACACTGAGTTCCTTGTTCACATGCGTAAGCATAAATGAATGAACTTCTTGGTTATAGATGTTCAGATCCCGCCCTAAATCTTCGGGAGTTATGCCGAGCCAGTTGTCATGTCGGTAAATTTCCTCTGGAAAATAGAAAGGAATTGAATCTCTTAAAAGGACACCCATCCATTTCTCAGATTCAATAAAGACGTCATGTTCCTTTACAATGGAATCATTGAGAACTAACTTGGCTCGATAATATCCAGGTAGATAATATACACTTGCATGTTCGTGGTGGAATTTCTCCACCCTTTTCCTTCTCATATCATCCCAATTCTGTTGTATAAATACACTATCGGCATTTGACTGACTTGCATCATATTTAAATATCACAGTATTTGGAACGCCATCTGTAACGGCTTCACTCTGAAATTTAACATTGCTGAAACTAAGGGTTTTATTGGACCTCATCTGCAAGAGAAAGCTGACTGCAAAAAACACTATACCAAAGATTATGAATAACCTATAATAGTCAATAGACTTTTTAGGCCGCGACGTAAGAGTTTCTGGATTATCGATCCGTGGTAAAGATTTTACAAAATCCCTCCAATTGGAGTAACCGATAAATCTAGACAATGCATCGAGGGTACTAATGTTGGGCCTGCTTTTATACTGAACCTTTCCCCATATACGCTTTAACGTGCTTGAACTGATTATTGTGTTTGTTTCTACAAAAATTTGCTCGCTTAGATTTTCAAAGTCCTGCGATTGCCAACTGGAGCTATTTTCCCATCCTAATTTTTCTTCGATCAGTAATTTACATCGATCTATATATTGTTGATTTTCAGCCATATTTTATAATGTTCAGAACTTGAACAGATTTGAACAGGAAATGAACCGTTAAACGTCCTCAATTATTCTATTTTTGATCAAAATATCTCAAAAATATAAAATCAAATCTTAATACTATGATCAAAATCAAATTAACGTTAACCCTGTTAGCAATGTTCTATCTTATGGTTGAACTGTACGGTCAGCAGTTTACAAAGCCCCTGTTGCAAATGGAAAAATTGGAGTCCATTAGAAGAGAGTTTGCCATTTTAAAAGATGGTAAAGGAAATACCTATGTTCATGTGAAGGGCCAGCCAAATGCAGGTGTTGTCTGGATAAAGAACATTCTTTTCGAGACCGGGACAATTGAATTTGACGTTAGAGGCAAGGATGTTCTTCAGGAGAGTTTTGTAGGTATTGCATTCCATGGAACCAATGACACTACTTACCAAGCTCTTTATTTTAGGCCATTTAATTTTCGAGCTAAAGACCCTATTCGAAAGAAACATGCTGTGCAGTATATCTCTCTCCCGGACAATGATTGGCCATACCTCAGGGAAGAGTTTACAGATATTTATGAAGCTTCCATGCCAACGGTAATCGACCCAAACGATTGGTTTAATGTAAAGATAGTAGTTACCAAAGATACAATTAACACATTTGTCAATTCACTGCAAACTTCTGTGCTAACCGTAAAATCACTACATAAGGCATCATCAGGTAAGATCGGCTTATGGACAGGGGATGATTCAGATGGTGATTTTGCAAATTTAAAGATCACATTTAACAAATAGAATCTGGTTATACTTACCACTCACGTCGTAAATGTAAAAACTATTATTCATCATTGGAGTTCTATTTCCTTGCGCATAGCATACGGGTATGTAGAATGCAAAAAATATAAAAAAGGTTTGGCTTTTGTATATAAAAATTTGACAATTAATTCAATAAAATAACAAACCAAGTTTTATGTAAGAGATGAATTTATAGAAATTTTCGTTAAAGCGGGTGATTTCTGCAATGAAATCAGACCTATTCTTGATGAAAAGCCTATAGAAGACAGAAAAATTGGTAAATGCAATAGAAAAGCCAGTCTCTCTTAAAATTAAATCATCAGCCTAATGGTTCTTTTTCATACTGGCCAATTTACCAATTTCAAGTCTTTTTTATATTCATTTTGCATTTCCCCTTCTCAAATCTTTTCCCTGGTTTAGCCTCTTACAATAGATTTGTTGAAGTTCAACTCAGGTATGCTATGCATTCATGCTTTTTATAAACATGTGCTGTCTTGGCAAGCGTGAAGGGATCAATTTTATAGACATTCCGCAGGTCAAGGTCTGTCACATCGGAAGAATACACACCAGTACAAATTTTAACTTACAAAAGGCAATATTGATGACAGAAACCCAAAATATCCGAGGGATATGATCAATGACATTTTTTGCAAACTTTACGGGTGTGAACGGTATATTTCAAAAGCAATGGCCAATACGCATTGGGAACGATCCAGAGGGTGATTGCTTTCCTTACAAAGGAGTATAGATTGTTAATATCGCATTGTTCGGAAACGAACAAATAATGTACGGTGCCGAACAGTTCAAAACAAAAAAATAATATAAAATCCTAAAATTCAATATGTTGATTAATTGGCAAATCTTTTGAAATAATTAATAATATTCTTAAAACAATCCACTATGCTTAAAAACTATTTAAAAATAGCCTTCCGTAATCTTAAGAAGAACAAGGGCTTTACAACAATAAATATTGCTGGATTGGCAATAGGTATGGCGGCTGCCATGTTGATTATGTTGTGGGTGAAAAGTGAATTCACTTACGATCGTTTTTATTCAAAAACTGATCAAATTTACGAAGTAGGCATTAAAGATGTATGGGATGGTGCAACCGTACAACATTTCTTCACTCCTAAACCGATGGCTGCAGCTTTAAAAACTGATTTTCCAGAAATTAATAATATAGTCCGAATGAATAACGGAACCGGGTTTCTATTAACTAATGGTGAAGTTAAACTTTCTAAAGAACAAGGGTCATTTGTTGATAGTTCATTTTTGAAAATATTTGATTTCAAAGTTCTAGCCGGTAATCCAATTGAAGCTCTGAAAAACCCCAATCAAATAGTTTTGACTAAATCATTGGCCCTTCGTTTATTTGATGATGAAAATCCTATTAATCAATCTCTTAAGGTTAATAACTCCGAACTTCTTACCGTTTCAGCTATAATTGAAGATATACCTAATAATTCATTTATGAATAAAATCTCTTATTTCGTTCCATGGACTTTAATGGAAAAATTAGGTTATTCAGATGATTATTGGCAAAATAATTCAATCCAAACTTATGTCGAATTGGATAAAAGTATAAACATCGATCAATTTAAAAGGAACATTAAGGGATTTTTACGAAAACATACAGAAACAAAAATTGAAATTTTTGTGGAACCTGTCGCTAATAAGTGGCTATATAGTAAGTTTACCGATATGGGGAAACCGACTTCTAGCAGAATTCGAATGGTTCAATCGTTTGTAGCAATAGCTTGTTTTGTTTTGCTTATTGCCTGTATAAATTTCATGAATCTTAGTACTGCCCAAAGTGAAAAAAGGGCTAAAGAAGTTGGAGTCAGAAAGGTGGTAGGAGCGAATAAAAGTAAATTGATAAGTCAATTTTTAACAGAATCAATCCTTATAGCCTTAATTGCTGGAATTTTATCCCTTATTATAACATTTCTAGTACTTCCTTCTTTCAGCGATTCAATTTCAAGAAAGTTGACCATCCCTTATACCAATATATTATTTTGGTCTGTTTTTCTTGGGTTCATATTCATTACAGGGCTTCTGGCTGGAAGCTATCCTGCATTTTACCTTTCATCATTTATACCAGTCAAAGTACTAAAAGGTAAATTACTAAGTGTACAACAGAAATTTAATCCTAGGAAAGTTCTTGTAGTCTCTCAATTCTGTATAGCAATCATTCTGATAATTACTACAATTTCTATTCAAAAGCAGATTCAATATGCACAAAATAGAGAATTAGGATATAATAAAGAGAGACTAATAAATATAATGGACCAAGGAGATATACGAAAGAACTATACATTAATTAAAAATGCATTGATTTCCTCAGGTGTAGCCTCAGATGTTTCAAGAACTTCATCTCCATTAACCGAAAATTGGAGCACTAATCCAATGGATTGGGACGGTAAACCGAAAGGTAACAATACGATATTTGCAAGAATAGGTGTAGATGATAATCTAGTTAAAACTGCAGGTTTGCACTTAATTGCAGGTAGGGACTTTGATTTATCAAAATTCCCTACAGATTCTTCTGCAATGATCATTAATGAATCAGCGGCAAAAGTATTTAATTTCGATGATCCCATTGGTAAAACCATTGTAGATGGTAGAAATTGGCATATTATAGGAGTTATCAAAGATTTTGTTCAAGAATCGCCCTTTAATCCAGTAACCCCATTAGTCATTCAAGGAATTCATTCTGGAGTGAATGTAACCAACATTAGAATAAATGATAATATAGAAACTAAAGATGCTTTAAATCGAATAGAAAAAATATTTAAAGAGTATAATTCAGAATACCCTTTTGAATATACTTTTGTGGATACAGAATATGCTGAAAAATTCAAGGATTTTCAGCAATTAGGGAAACTTTCCAGCCTTTTTGCAATCCTAACGATTTTTATATCGTGCTTAGGACTATATGGATTAGCTGCATATATGGCAGAGAACAGAACCAAAGAAATTGGTGTCCGCAAAGTTCTTGGCGCATCTATTTTTTCAATAACCAATATGTTATCTAAACAGTTTGTTTATTTAGTATTTTTTGCCTGCATTATTGCCTTCCCGATAGCTTATTTTATCTCTGACAATATGCTTAGCTCGTATTCCTATCGTATCAAGATTACATGGGACATATTTTTATACGCAGGTACGGGAGCTATTACCATAACCTTATTGACTATAAGTTATCAATCCATCAAAGCAGCAATAGCTAATCCAGTAGACAGCTTAAGAGATGAATAATTACAATATAGGTGAGCATTTGAACACGGGCATCAAACCTTTTTTTCCTTTGCTACATATTGATAACAAAAAATATTAAATCTCTTATACCTTATAATTTAGATAAACGAAAACAGGCAAATAGAACTAAATAGGGTAATCCCATATCATTCTATTCGCCTGTTTTTATCTTCTTAATAAACTCTAATAAAGGCACTAAAGGTTCTATTGTACTCTCGTGACCCCACTTAAGGAGACACTTAACAGAAAGTGTCTCCTTTTTTTATACCCATAAAAACTTGTTAGACAAACGGTTACACCCCATTCCTTTAGAGTTCGAAAATTTTAACAAAATTATTTAGTCTTTGGTTATCAATGACGCAAAAAATGAGGTTTGTAGCCACTCTCCTACCATTTTTCCTGAGTTCGATATCTCCTTAAGGATTCGGCATCCAAGCTACATGCATCAACGCTGTAGTATTTGGCCATTAAATATAAAAAATCTAATATAATAGCAGTCTCTTTCTCATTTACATGAATTCCATTTTTAGCTAATATCGCCATTGCTTTATTAACGGAGATCTTTTTTTCTATATAATTCATGGCTGTTGTATCTGGGATATTTTTGGTAGCAATATTTTTGATAAGGCACTATCAAGATGCAAGGATACACTTCTCTTCTGCAAGTCAAATCTATTAGGTGGTATTAGGCTGACCAAATGCATCTTATCTGCAGTTTCTAAATGTTTAA